>NZ_JAMOKT010000031.1:0-80715 GCF_023656795.1 Parabacteroides caeci | reverse complement strand
GGTATATTCCCAGCATATTAACTCCCGTTTGGTGCAAATAGCAGATAGAAGACTTATTTACCTGTTCACGGAATTCACTTAGTTCAGAATTTATCAGTTGTAAATGCTTCATTTATTATCAGAATTGAATGTTGCGTCGTTGGTAGGGGTGGTTCGCGAACGCCCCTACGGTGTCAATGTAAGCCTGTAAGGCTTTAACAAATCAGCCCAGGGTTTAACCCTGGGTTTATGAAAACCCGCTTCTCCCTTTCCGCCCTGTAGGGGCGGGACAAGATAAATATCAACCATTTCCTTCTTGTCGCACCCTTACAGGGTGCCTCAGAAAAAGAAGGATTCAAGGGAATCCAGGGTTCCAACCCTGGGCTAGTTTGTTACAGGCCTACAGCCTGAAGGCACCGTCACTAATTGGTTCATCCTATAATTAGCAGATAGTTCAATTATTTCTAAATTGGTACATTGGCATATTGCCACATTAGCTCAATTTTTTCTATAATAAAACCAGTCAATGAATTCAAAACAATTTTTCAATAAAGAATAAATTTTCATCCGATAATAAGTTCGGTTAATCCGTATCAGTTGAACATGCTGTTAAAGAGGTCTTCATCCGTATTGTCGAGGAAAGTAACCCAATGCTGGTGCGTCTTCCGGTCGAAATAATGGAGTGCTCCGTTACAACAAAGGATATAGAGTGTATTGCCTGTTCTTAATGTCCCATAAATAGTGGTTAGCGGCATGACGAGGACAGGGGTTCCATCTGCTATAAATACCAGGCAACCGTTCAAAAAAGCAAATTTCCATTCCTCACAGATGGAGTAAAGAAAGGTGGCAATCTCACAGGGGCATTGTTGCGGGATGCGGTCGGCGATGTGGCGAAGTTGTACTAGTGTTTTCTTTTTCATATCCTACTGGATTTTAAGTCAGATATGTTTCGCAACCGCACAAAAAAGGGGCACGTAACATATACATAAACCCTTCACGTAGGTACTGGAAGACCCCAAAGACGAGAATACGTAGCATGCCCGTACCCCCACTTATCGTAACAAAATTTACATAAGCGTGGCACGAACATCTAAATATCGTCTTCGTTAAATTTCCAGTTTTACGTGAAGATAATTAAATGCTCTATAACATTATACCGGATTTCTCCCCGGTAATGGTAGCAAAGGTAGAATATTGGTTTGAAATAGCAAAAATTATGGCTGGCGGATTTATGAATAATTAGTAGGTAGAAGAGTGTTGCTTTTTGTGGATGGTAATCTGCAATTTGGGTTCTAATGTATGCAATCTGTCAACAAAATGAATCTTTATTTTGATGCGGTTGTCTTGTTTATGTTTACTTTATGAATTGCGTATCCACATAAAGTCGTATCTTTGCCCGCATTAACTATATAATAATGAATAATTAAAACGATGAATTTTGTTGAAGAATTAAGATGGAGGGGCATGATTCATGATATGATGCCCGGAACAGAAGAGCAGTTACAGAAAGAAATGACTTCTGCGTACGTAGGCATTGACCCGACGGCCGATTCATTACATATCGGACACCTTGTTAGTGTAATGATGCTGAAGCATTTACAGCGTGCCGGACACCGTCCTATCGCTCTGGTCGGTGGTGCCACCGGTATGATCGGAGACCCTTCAATGAAGTCTGCAGAACGTAATCTGCTGGATGAAGCAACGCTTCGCCACAATCAGGAATGTATTAAAAAGCAGTTGGCTAAGTTCTTGGATTTTGATTCAGATGCTCCTAACGCAGCCAAGTTGGTGAATAACTACGACTGGATGAAAGAGTATACCTTCCTGAATTTTATTCGTGATATCGGTAAACACCTGACAGTTAATTATATGATGGCTAAGGATTCTGTAAAGAAACGTCTTAGCTCCGAATCGAGTGTAGGTATGTCTTTCACAGAATTTTCTTACCAGTTGTTGCAGGGATACGATTTCCTGTTCCTGTACCAGAACGAAGGTTGCCGCTTGCAGATGGGTGGTTCCGACCAATGGGGTAACATCACTACCGGAACTGAACTGATCCGCCGTAAAACAGGTGGTGAGGCATTCGCCTTGACCTGTCCGCTGATCACAAAAGCCGACGGTGGCAAGTTCGGTAAGACGGAATCGGGTAACGTATGGTTGGACCGTCGTTATACTTCTCCTTACAAATTCTACCAGTTCTGGTTGAACGTAAGCGATGCCGATGCCGCCAGATATATTAAGATCTTCACAGACCTGAGCAAAGAAGAAATTGCCGCATTGGAAGAGGAACAGGCCGCAGCTGCCCACCTTCGTCCGTTGCAGAAACGCCTGGCAAAGGAAATCACTGTAATGGTTCATTCCCTGGAAGATTACGAAGCAGCTGTTGAAGCATCCAATATCCTGTTCGGTAACTCTACCCACGAATCATTGATGAAGCTCGACGAAGACACACTGTTGGCCGTATTTGAAGGTGTTCCGCAGTTTGAGATCAGCCGTGACGAACTGAGTGCCGGCGTAAAAGTTATCGACCTGCTCACAGAGAAAGCTGCCGTTTTCGCTTCAAAAGGTGAGATGCGTAAACTGGTGCAGAGTGGTGGTATCAGCGTAAACAAAGAAAAACTGGCTGATGCAGAAACTGTTATCGACTGTTCTTCTCTGTTGAATGAAAAATACCTGCTGGTTCAGAGAGGTAAAAAGAACTATTATCTGCTGATTGCAAAATAAGAAAAATGCTGAAAACGCTTGCAAGGTAAGATTTTATTCTTACCTTTGCATCGCTTTAGATAAAGCGCCGGATTGTCTCATGGTGTAATGGTAGCACTACAGTTTTTGGTTCTGTCTGTCGAGGTTCGAATCCTCGTGAGACAACACAATCTAAATAGACCGTTTATTATCAATATGATAGTAAACGGTTTTTTGTTTATGGTAAGAATATCAACATCAAAGTAGAATAGTATGGAACAGCTGCAGTTGATACAAAGTAAGATATACGAGATACGAGGGCAAAAGGTCATGTTAGACTTTGATTTAGCTGAGATGTACGGTACTGAAACAAAATATCTGAAACGATCTGTAAAGAATAATATTAGGCGTTTCCCGGCACCGGACTTCATGTTTGAATTAACAAAGGATGAGTGGGAGTCTTTAAGGTGCAATTTTAGCACCTTAAACAAAGGTAGAGGGCAGCATCCTAAATACATGCCGTACGCTTTCAGTGAGTTAGGGGTTTCAATGTTGAGTAGTGTTCTCAACTCTGATACGGCTATAGAAATTAAAGGATTCAGGCTATTCCCTCGTTTTAGGTATTGGTATGAAGTTCTTGAGGAACTAATATATTTCTCCCACCGCAAATATAATCTATTTATATTATAAATAGTTAATTCAGGTAGGAAAATCCATGGATCTGTTATAAACAGAAAAATAATATTTAAAAATGAATATTCGAAGATAATTGCACTATTTCCCTTAGATGTCTGATTTCAAGCCTCTTATCACGAAATAACGCCATAGTTCCTCAAGAACTTGGTATTACCACTGATAGATATTGTTGTTAATTAAGACTTATATAACTTGGGGCCTATTGATATACATAGAATAAAGGAAGGAGATCAGGAAGCTTTTAAAAGATTCTTTGTTCACTTTTATCCGAAACTGCTGTCGTTGGCTTGTCGTTTTGTGGATGAACAGGCAGCGAAAGATCTGGTGCAGGATATCTTTACATTCTATTGGGAACAAAAACAACAAATCGATGTAAATAGCGTACAGTCCTATCTCTTTAAATCTCTTCAGAACCGTTGTCTGAATTATCTGAAACATCAAATGGTCGTAGAAGAGTATAATGCTAAAATACGAATAGCCGAAGCACGTATCGCTTTCCTGAATGACCGGACCGATTCAAATGATGTACTGAAACAAGTGATCGACTGTGATATTCGTGAACAGATCGAAGCTTCCGTGAAAAAATTACCACCTAAAGCGGCAGAAGTGTTCCGGCTGTGTTATTATGAGGATTTGCCGCATAAAGAAATTGCTGATAAGCTTGGAATATCAACACGTACGGTAGCAGTTCATGTCCGTAATGCAGTACTTTTCCTGCGGGAAGATTTAAAAGATTTGCTGATACTATATATCGCCTTTTGTCGGATTATAAATTAATTTGAACTTTTTTCATTTTTGACTACGTAGTTTCCGATGCCCCAGTTGTCTTCTTTATATAAACGATAAGAAAGATCTATGAATGAGGAAATACTAATACGATTTTTAATCCACCGATGTACTTCGGAAGAAATAAAGGTGGTCGATCAATGGATTGCTTCTGATCAGGCAAATGCTGATTGGCTGTTTGAGATGGAGCGTATCTGGAGTTTGAAAGACCAGCTACGTTTTTCCGACAAACAAGAGGTCGAAAGGGCCTATGCACGTTTTATGTCCGGATTGCAGGAAAAGGAAGTAAAAGTGGAAATAAGCCGGAGACGTCCTGTTTATATTTCATGGATGAAATATGCTGCAGCAATTGTGCTGATCGGATTATTAAGTACTAATCTTTATTTTTTATTGCAGGAACAGCCCTCTTCCATGAATACGATTGAAGTCCCTAATGGTCAAAGGGCTTCTTTAACCTTATCCGATGGTACAAAAGTCTGGCTGAATTCTCATAGTAAATTTACCTATCCTGCTCAGTTTTCATCAAAGATACGGGATGTTAAGCTTGAAGGCGAGGGTTTTTTTGAAGTCGCACATAATGAAAAAGCGCCGTTTATCGTACATGCTGATTTACTCCAGGTAAAAGTATTGGGCACGAAGTTTAATGTGAGAGCATACAATGAAGAACCGTCTTCCATAACATTGGCAGAAGGAAAAGTGGAAGTCGCTACAAATGACAATGAACATAAAGTAACTCTAAGACCGAATGAGCAGGTTACCTATTCTAAAGATGACGGCCTGATAGTCAATAAAACGGTCAACACCTCTTTAGTCAAATCGTGGACGGTGGGCGAAGCGGCTTATATTAATAAACAACTGATCGATATTGTAGTTGATCTGGAACGTCGTTTCAATGTTCATATCACAGTGAAAGATCAGGAACTCAATACGGAATTATTTACTTGCCGTTTCAAGGAAACAGCTAAAATAAATCAGATACTTACCCTATTGAAAGATACCCGCAAACTGGATTATAAAATTCAGGGGGATCAGATACAGATTTATAAACCTATAAAATGAGAATGCTTATGAAGAAGACATGGATGTTATAAAAATGAAGAACCGAAGATGCTGCAAACATCCCCGGTTCGGATTAAGCGAGTAACGCATTAGAGACAACCTAAATTTATTACTAACTAATCATTTACAAATGTATGAATTTTATTAAGAAGTGTATGCCATGCGGTACGCATAAATCGTCATGGCTCCGGAAAAGTCTATTTATTATGAGGTGTATCTTATTGTTTTTATTATTGGGTACAATGCAAATCACGGCGAGTGTCACTTACTCGCAATCGGTAAAACTATCGTTGAACGTGGAGAACATGACAGTGCAGGATGTCTTGTCAATGATAGAGCAGAAAAGTTCATTCTATTTTACTTACAACCTGAATCAGGTAAATGTAAACCGTAAAGTATCTGTTAATGTAAAGAATAAACTGGTGACGGATATTCTGGATGAAATATTCAAAAGTGAGAATATCAGGTATACGATCAGTGATAAACATATTGTATTATACAGAGCTGATAAGTCTGAATTACCAGGTGTGAATCAGAAACTTAAAACGATAACTGGAGTTGTGCTTGATAATAATGACGAACCTATTATCGGTGCGAACGTGTCTATTCCGGGAACAAATACAGGAACAACTACGGATATGGACGGAAAGTTTACCTTGGAAGTGCCCGACAATGCAAGAATTGAAATCTCTTATATTGGTTATATAACCCAAAGTATATCTGTAAGTAAAAAAAATAATTTTTCGATTATTCTGAAAGAAGACACCCAGGCTTTGGAAGAGGTGGTCGTAGTGGGGTATACTACTCAGAAGAAAGGGCTGTTGGCCGGATCTGTTGAGACAACCAAATTCACGGAATCGTTGGCACAGATTCCGACAAACAGTGCCGCACAGTCGTTGGTCGGTAAAATGGCAGGTGTGCATATCTCCGTTCCTTCCGGTAAGCCGGGCGAGCAGGCAAGTGTAGGGGTACGTACTGGTACGACGTGGAATTCCTCACCGATGTTGTATGTAATTGACGGGATTGTACGTGATGCGGAAACGTTCAATAATTTAAGCCCGAATGAAATTGAATCGGTAAGCGTGTTGAAGGATGCCGCTTCGGCTGCTGTTTATGGAGCACGTTCGGATGCGGGAGTTATTTTGGTTACGACACGTTCCGGTAGCTCAGGGAAGATATCGGTTAACTATACAGCCAATTACTCTGCCGACTTCGCTACGCAAGAAGTAGCTTTGACGAATCTTTATCAGCAAGGTATGGCTATTAATCAGGCATACAAAAATTTCGGCTTGACTGCTCCCCAAGGTGCGGGTTGGAGCGATGAAGAGTTGGAATGGGCCAAAAACCTTCCCGGACAAGGGTTTAACATGCTTGATGATACATGGCATACGCCTTACGTGATGAATCATGCGTTAAGCGTCAGCGGCGGTTCGGAAAAAATTAAATTCTTTGGGGCAGCCAACTACTATACACAGAGTGGTTTCATGGAGTCAACCGACTATAATAAGTTGAATATACGTTTGAATGTGACGGCTAACATAACCGACGATTTGCAATTGTACGCTTCTGTTGCCAATACGAATACAAACTATGCTTCTTCACCGACAGAAGGTACGGACGCGACTTACACGAAAGCACGTGTATCATTTGAATATATGCCTTCACGTTCTCCAGACGGTAAGTGGATTGGCGATGGATGGGCATACGGTAACCCGGCTGCGGCTGCTGAAGGTGCTTCCGGTTACAGAAAAAATAGCTGGATACGACCCGAAGCCAACGTCAGCTTGACTTATAAATTACCATGGATAGAAGGTATGAGCGTAAAGGCTTCTTATTTGGGAAGTTGGAACTCGTCGCGTAGTAAGAACTACACTGAGCTGCAAAGGTTTTATTATCCGATAAAATCGGGTGAAAACAACCATATCATTGATGTAAACAATTTGACTAATTATTATGTCAGCAATGAAGGTGCCGGTGTTTCTGCTTCGGGTAATTGGTGGACTTACCAACAGTTGAACTTTCAGGTTAATTACGATAAACGTTGGGGAGACCATCATGTGAATGCGGCTGCCGTATACGAAGCTTCGAACAACAATCACTATTATGTATATGGTAGCCGCGACCAGTTCCCGTTGTACCAGACCGACCAGTTCTGGGCAGCCGGTTCTTCTGCCGATAAACAGTTCTCCAATGGTGGTCCTGATACGGAGGGCGGACGTGCTTCTTGGGTATTTATTGGCGGTTACGATTATGCCAACAAATATATCTTGAACCTCTCTGTTCGTTATGACGGCTCCATGAACTTTGCACCTAGCGAACGTTGGGGTGTGTTCCCCGCTGTATCGGCTGCCTGGGTCGCTTCTGAAGAAAGCTTCTTGAAAGATGTTGAATGGCTTGACTTCTTGAAGTTGCGTGGATCTGTTGCCTTAACAGGTAACGACGCTGTCGGTGGATGGCAGTGGCAGACCAGTTATAAGAATGGTGGTAACTACATGTTCGGTGAAAACGCTGCTGTGAATAATGGTTTACAGTATGGAAATTTGGTGAATGAGTTCCTGACTTGGGAAAAATCTACCGGTATCAACGTCGGTGTAGATTACCGTTTCTTGGGTCACCTGCACGGTGCTGTTGAATATTGGCACAAGCATACGTATGATATCTTGGGTAACCGCCAAAATTCGCTTCCAACCACTTTCTCCAAGACGATGCCGGCTGAAAACTACGGTGTGATCAACGGACAAGGTTTCGATTTCAGTGTGGGATGGGAAGATAGCTTCGGGAAAGTCAAGTGGCATGCTGGTTTGAACTTGTCATACGGATGGAATACAGTAAAGGTACAGGATTATGCTGCCGGTTTGTTGGATTGGGAAATCCCCGTAGGTAAAGACCGTAGTTATATTGCTGCTTACGAAGGACGTATCCTCCGTTCGCAAGCAGAAGTAGATGCCTTCAAGAAGGAGAATCCTAATTATGTCATGCCTTCAGGCGGTGGTGTAGATCTTCGTCCCGGTTCGTTCGTCTATATTGACAAGAGTGGTCCTGATGGTGTGAAAGACGGTGTTATCAACAAGTATGATAAGGATATCCTATACAACAACAATAACCCGGTTTATATGGGCTTGAATTTGGGTGCTACTTGGAAAGGGCTTTCTGTAGAAGCTACATTTACTGGTAAATTCCATAACCATAAAAATTTTGGTGTCATAGGAGATTACCATGACAACCAGATGTGGAACATGGAATGGATTGAAAATTCTTGGACTCCGGAAACCCCCGATGCTGATCTGCCTATGTTGGCTCCGCGCGACTATCGTTCATATGGTTGGACAGATGTTGATTTCTTCTGGAAGAAGGCGAATTATATCCGCCTTTCTAATTTAAATATCGGTTACACGTTTAATTTTGCCCAGCCTCTAGGTAATGCAATCTCTAGTATCAAGCTGTTTGCAACAGGTACGAACTTGTTCTACATCTCTGGATTCAAACATTGGGATCCGGAATTGAACCCAGGATGGAGCGGTGTTGGTTATCCTATAATGAGAACCCTTGGTGGTGGTGTTAGTGTTAATTTCTAAAAATAAAATCTATGAACAATTTCAATATAATAAAAAGAAGCGGTCGTAAATTCTTGACATTATCGGCATGCGTATTGGCGTTGTCTTCTTGTCAGTTAGATTACGAGAACAAATCTGCAATTAATCCGGATAATGTGTGGCAGAATGAGACAATGATCCAAGCATATCTAACCGATATCTATAGCGGCATGGTGCCGGGATGGTCTTCTACGTCTGATACCGACACGGACCTTACAACGGATTCAAACGATAGCATGAGCGAGTGGTTGCGTGGGGTAAACATTTCAGCTTCCAGCCGTGGGGTCGATTTTAATTATACAATTATTGACAAGATTAACTACCTGCTTGAGCAGTTGGAGACAGTACCGGAAAGTGTCATGGCTCTTAAGGATAAAGATGCTGTGGTAGCACAAGCCAAGTTTTGGCGGGCTTACCGGTATTGGTCTTACGTAAAGGATTTGGGTGGTGTTCCTCTGATCCTTAAATCGCAGGATGTGAACGATCTGCCTTCGTTGATGGTGAAGCGAAGTTCTACTTCTGATTGTATGGCGCAGATTGTGAAAGACTTGGATGATGCCATCCAGGGCTTGCCAGACCGTTGGTCGGGTGTCGACTATGGGCGTATTGACAAATGTGCTGCCATGGCTTTCAAAGGACGCGTGCAAATGTGGTATGCTAGTAAGTTATTCAACCGTTCCAATGATAAGGGACGTTGGGAAACAGCCTATAAAACCAATAAGGAAGCTCTAGAACTGGCTGAAAAGAGTGGTTATAAATTGATGGATAAATTTGGCGACATTTGGTTGACGAAAGGGAAGTCTAATACGGAAGCCTTGATTTATAGAAATTACAAATATCCGGATTCGTATTATGACATGAACCAATATCTTCCTGAAGATATTACCCATGGATGGGCATGCCGTCAAGTACCGCAGACACCTCAACTTCTTGCATTCCCGTTGAAGGATGGTTCTTCGATGGCTATCTATGAAAACGAAGAGTATAAGAGCCAAAAACTGGATGTAAACCGCCTTTCTACGGATGCTGCCTACAATGCTGAAATTCTTGATAAATTGGTGAACGGAATGGATTCGCGTTTCTACGACTCCTATTCGGTTCCGGGTTGTGATTTCCCATCGTTGGAAATTCCTGCCGGGCAGTATTTCTGGACTTCGTATGTGAAGACAGAAACGTTCTATAAAGCGATGTCTAACATACAGTTGGAACGTAATGCCACAACAACCCATTATGGCTCATTCTTCCCGTTAAAAGCTATTACGCCGGGATTGAATAATGCTGATTCATATAAAGGTGAAAATAATGCGATCTGTTTGCGCTTGGGTGAAGTTTACCTGAACCTTGCCGAATGTGCTGCCGAAGCAGGTCATATAAATGAAGCGTTGGGTTATGTGGCTGCCATCCGTAAACGTGCAGGTATCGATAAAGGTACGGGCGCTATCGGGTATGGGCTGGATGTGTATAATACGCTCGAAGGGGTTCGTCGTTTGTTATACAACGAACGTGCTGCTGAGTTGTCTCAAGAAAACTTCCGTTATGACGACCTCCGCCGTTGGATGAATTTCGACAACATCAATGCCCAGAAGCATTACAACAACCTGTATGTAGTATTTAACGGGGATGAGGAAGATGCTAAAGGATTCGAATGGGCACGTACGTTGAAAGATGCAGACACGCAGAAGTTCTTCCATATTGATTTCGTGCCTAATGTGAAGCAAGTTGAAGTTTCCACGTTTAATATCTCTACCAAGCATTGGTTCGGTGCCATTGGGGACAAGACTATGGGAGCAAACTTCGACAATGATATGTCACAACAAAACAATGAATGGGGTGGCTCATTTGATCCATTGAAGTAATACTAAAAACTCATTATTTTTATAGCGGAGTAGAAGATATTTGTTTTAATGATCTTTTACTCCGTTTTTTTAAACCTTTCAAATCTTATATGAGGCAAATGAAAAATTTCTTATTAAAATGGGTATGGGTAGTTATATCTCCATTCTTCTTTTCGTGTAATCAGGCAGGGAAGGATCTCTGCTTTGAAACGGATTATGCAGTATTAAAGATGGATTCTACAGGATTCTTAACGAGTATCTACAGTAAAGTTGATAATATAGAATATTTATCTGATAAGAAAAGTTCTCCTTTATTGGCTCTTTATGCCGGTAACGATCAGGTAATTTTACCTGTTTCGGCTCGACAAATCGATGAAAAGGTGATGTTAACATATGCCAATGGAGCTGAAGTTATTATAGAAATAGGAGAAAAAGAAGAGTATTTGACGTTTAAACTTATATCACTTACTAATCGTGGTAAAGCGGATCATGTAGTATGGGGACCTTATTATACTACGATACGTGAATATATTGGAGATTTGTTGGGAGTAGTCAGTAATGAACGTTGTACGATCGGTATGGTCGCCTGTAATGACAATACGAATACCGGTCTCCCTACAGATGGAGATATGCACCAAATGTATTACAGAGTACATACACCAGATCCGATCAAATATCCTTTGCCGGATTCGTTATATGAGGGGCAGCGATTGCGTATAGGTGGAGATGGCATTAGCGATGTTGCTTTTACGAATCGGAAAGAAGGTCATTTCTTTTTCAATAAAGGGAATGGGGCTGAGTATATACCGGAATATGGTTCTTACATTGTAATGAGTTCGCGTGATCGTCGTGCTACCCGTGATATATTTTTTACACTTATACCAGGTTTTGAAAATGTGAATGTACCTAAGCATCATCGGGTGGAGGCTGTAGATGAGGATGTTTTAGGATCATCGGTTGCATTTTTTGTTTGTCCTAAAGAGCATACGTTAAAACTTTATGAGAAGGTCGTTTTGGAGGAAGGACTGCCTTATATTACCCAGCAAGGGAAATGGGTTCGTGATCCGAAAGCTGCTTGTGCCGATTTAGCATGGTGGGGACGGCATGATAGTTTGATCTCTTATGCAACTCAGTTGGGAGTACGTGCTGTACAGGATGAAGGTTTGGGAGAGTATTATGTCAACCCGGCAAATCGATGGGCGGATAAGATGATTTCTTATGGTGGAAAACAAATTTCTATCGCTGAGTTTACAAAAATGACGAACGAAGCTGGAATCGCTTATGGGTTACATACGTTGTGTGAGTTTTTGCAACCACATTGCAGTGATGTCAGTCCCATTCCTAATGATAGCTTATGCATGGTGTTGAAGACAACGATCACTCACGATTTGAATGCTTCTCAAACGGATATTTGTGTGGCTGATACCAGTTGGTTAAATGAATGGGGAACTTGGCATTGCAATAAACTCAATGTTTTGAAATTAGGGAAAGAACTACTTACTTACGAAGGAGTTACAACAACCCGACCTTATACATTGAAAGGTGTGAAGCGTGGTGCTTACAATACGGTGGCTCAAACACATAAAGCGGGTGAGGTGTTAGCAAAATTACAGATGAACTGTTATAATGGTTTTGTTCCGGATATGAATCTGCAAGACGATTATGCCGATTATTATGCCCGGTTATTGGTTGACGGTGGCATGGATTATGTCGATTTTGATGGACAGGAAAGTTTCATGTATCAAGGACATGGTTATTATTCTATGAAACGATTCTATCGGAATTTGTTTGAGAAGTTTCATACGTATGGCGGAAATGAACTTCGTGTGATGGGATCTGGTATCATGTATGGTAATTGGTTATATATGGGGAATGGAAATATTGGTGGAGGAAACAATATGTTTAACCCTGTAACCAATTCTTTCGGAATTCAGGGGAAAGATGAAAGAAACGGTAATGTTAATAATTTCATTTGTCCTACTTTCGGTATCCAAAATTTCCAATCGGAATGGGATGAACAAGTGATAGAGAATCTACAATCAAAGGCTGTTGCATGGAATGCTACTTATATGCTTGGTTTAAGTGAAAACGCTGTTGAAAAATGTTTGGATAAAGAGCGCGTGTTTAAGGCTTTTCGTGTGTGGGAAGATGCCCGGCGTGCCGATATTTTTTCTAAAGAATTGAAAGAAGAAATGAAAGCTCAAGAGAACCGGTACCATTTGGAACGTATCAATGATCATACATGGACGCTATATACAGTGGATATCTCCGGTGAGCATGTTAATCCGAGAACTCTTATAAATTAGACAATATGTTAAAACATAAATCATTACGCGCATGTGTGTTGCTGTGTTTGGCTCTGAATATCCAACAAGGAAAAGCACAAGAGACAAATGAATTGGAATATGGAGAGGCGATCAAAGGGGTGAATCAAGATCCGAAGCAAAAAAGTATCGGTAGTAAACCTTATGAAATGGAAGGGCGTACGGAAGCCAGAGAACCACTGTTTACTTTTGATGATTGTACGCAGTGGCAAGTTCGGGCAAACCAATCCGAGGTCGCATTATATCGAACTAAAGAACAACGGGTAATAGGCGATTACAGCGGAAAAGTCGTTTACAAAACCAAACAGGCAAAAGCCGGATTTCGTGTAGAACTTGTTGAACCTTATACATTCGATAAAGAGTGGGATTGCATTAACTTTTGGAATTATGGAAACCATTGGTTATGGGAGAACAGTGGAGAAGCCATGACCCATTATGCCGTTATCCAAGATGCCAAAGGCCGGGAGATAACAATTCCGTTCATGCAAGAATGGTTATGGCGGAATATGAATTATAAGTATTGGTTTTTGAACCATATAAAATTGAATGATAGCATTGTCCGACCGATTACATTCATCGGATTGGAATTTAAAGGGAATGGTACAAAACCGGATGTGGAGAACAATATTTTCTTGGGTCCTATCTATGGATATCAAGAAGTTTTGAAGCCAATGAAGTTTAAACCGTTCCCAGAGAAATTACCTTTTCCTCTTCGTGAAGAGACGATCTTGCCGACGAATAAGACGACCGGATTTAGCAATCGTGTGGAGCAACAAGGCGAGAAATACCTTTTCTCATACGAAGGGAAAGATGCTAAGCTGACGTATCAAGTAGACCCGGCTTATCCGATAGGTGGCGTGACACTCTTGTGTGACGGACAAGAGAAAAAGGTGAATGCCAACGCTAAAATCCTTTTTGAAAAACGGACAGAAGCAGAGTGGAAAGTTATGGATAAGAGAATAGAAAACGATACTTTGTTTATCTGTTATAAAGCAGTAGGAAAAGGTTTGAACCAACGCTTTGACTGTTCCTATACGATCAAGCAGAAGTCTTTGATTTGGACGATTGAGGAAAAAGCAGTGGATGGGAAAGTGGAAGAGATCTGCTTAGGCGCGACAGACAACGTGTCGGATGGTAAATTGGTGGGTGTTCCTTTCTTGGTGTATAACCCTTTTGCCAATGATTCCTATACGGCTGATGCTCCCAGTATACTGTATGCCGATAATCTGTTCTATTTGACGATGTTTGATTGGTATTATACCAATGCTTCCATGTATTATGGTGGAGAACAGGGTATCAAAGAGGGTAAAGCGACCTATAATGGAGGTGTCAGATATTATCCGTTGAACAATAAAAAGCGCAACCCGTTACGCGAACGTCTCTTTATTAATGTATCACCGGATGTACACGAAGTATTCCCGACGATTGACAACCCCGCTTCTCCGATGCGTTCTAACCAGGTAGATCGTTTGTGGGCGATCAACGGGGGGAGCGATCTGCCTAAGCTAGGAAAGTTCGTATCCGACTTGCGTTCGAAAGGAGTGGAGAATGTCAGTATCCGTTATCACGAAGACTTCTGGCGCGCCGGTGGAGAAAGTTATACATTCCGGACAAAACCGAATCCTGATCTGGGGGTAGAGCGTTTGAAAGAATATGTCCGCTTTGTGCAAGGGCAAGATTGGAGGATTGGTTTTTACTCGAATTACATGGATTTTGCGCCTGTCAATGCGTTGTGGAATGAAGATTGGGTACGTATCAGCCATAAGGATTATGGTTGGGGACCTGCTTGGTGTAGATGTTATGCCAATAAAGTAACGATCGGTTGGGAACAACAGGCCCTTTTGGCACCGCAAATACATAAGACATTTGGTACCAACTTTTCTTATTGTGATGTGGAGACTTGTATTTCTCCTATGGATCGGGTGGATTACGATTATCGTACTCCTGGAGCAGGAAAATTTCGTACTGTATTTGAATATATTGGTATGACTTTGATGAACGAACGCCGCGCCTATCAAGGTCCAGTTTATTCGGAAGGTGGCACACATTGGTTCTATGCAGGATTATTAGATGGGAATTATTCACATATGAATCATAGTTTTCCTATATTTCCTGATTTTCAACTGTTGAAGATTAATCCGTTGGAAATGGATGGAATGTCTAATGTCTCTAACGAGGCCTATGTTGCTTATGCTTACGCTTTCGGTAATATCGGTATTTTGTCTGATGGTTTTGATGCAGTTCGTAGATATGCTTTCTTGCAACCATTCCAAAATAGCTATTCGATGATTCCGGTGAAAAGTATCCGGTATTTTGATGGAAAATCTTATGTGTCATCTTCAGATGCAATCAAAAAAGATCTATTAAAATCTCCTTGTATCCAGGTTGAATATAATAGTGGTTTGAAGATTTATGCCAACTTTTCCGATCAACCGTGGCTGGTTAAAGAAAATAACCATGATTATTCATTACCTAAATATGGAACTTTGGCCGTTTTGCCTGGAAGCCGTTTGTTTTCTGTTTCTTCTACAAACCCTGTCTCATCAACAGGTAAATTACTTGACAAGGTTTATTCTGATCATTTATTCTATATTGATACGTATGGGGAAGTAGAAAAGGGAGAATTTGGAGGTAAGGGTTCTTATATGTTGAAGAAAGAAAAATTTGGATGGGAAATCATCCCTCTGAAGGATTTAGAGGAGGTTGATTTCAATTTGTCTTTAATTGGATTTTCGGAATTAGGCGTAGATATAGAAGCTATAGATAAGAATGGAAATATCATAACAGTGATAAACCAAGTCCCTTTAGCTGATCAAGTTCATTTTGAACATAAACCTCAATATTACAAATATAAGATTTGCCCAGTTTCATCCATTTCCCAATAATAACAAGTATGTTCGGTATTATGTCCCTTTTAAGGATTAATAGCCGGACATACTAGTAAACAGTAATAATCCATTGAATAGGCAATTATTTGCTATGTTTAATGTGAATGGTTGTCTTTATTTTTGTGTAGTAAATATATGTAAATTAAGAAATCTGATAATCTAATTTTTGACCTTATGAGATTTAGAAAAATTAGTAGTATTTGTGCTGTTGCATTTTTGATATTATGCTCATGCAAACAATCGTATGTTGATGAACTCTCGACACAATATGCAACATTCAGTGTGGATGGAAAAGGTTTTATTTGCCAGGTGGCAGACAACAGGACAGGCGTGAATTATCTGGCGGAAGAGGGGGCATCTCCCTTGTTGAGTCTCTATGATGGAAAAGAATACATCATGCCCACCAATCTGAAAGTCGAAGGCGACAACTGGATACTAACCTTTGCAAACCAGTCGGAAGCTGTCGTTTCAAAAGAAGTGAAAGACGGGTATATTCGCTTGTCTTTGGTTTCATTAAGTAATCGTGACCGGATTGATGCCATAGCTTGGGGACCTTATGCAACCACTATATCTCAATATATAGGAGAGACGGTAGGAGTGGTACGTGATACGACTTTTGCTGTCGGTGTACAGGCACTCGGCATAAATACGACAGAGGGACGACCTCATTTGGGGGATGATGCTACAGGTGGGTGCTATATTGATCCGCTGCCGGGACAAGAAGTGCCCGAAGATTTGAAAGATAAGATCGGACAGCAAACGTACGACATCAATGTGAATGAAGAAGGAGATATGCCCGAATATGTACGCATGATAAGGGGAAATGCGGCTGTTGCACGTCCGTATGGTAGTGATATTCAATTTTTCGCACGTGATTGGCGAAAAGAAAAAGTGATAGACTATATAGGGAGAAGACAGACTGTGACGGCTTTGGATCAGGATTTCATAGGAAGTTCTATTGCCTTGTTTGCCGCACCATCTTCGGAAGCTGTCGATGTCATCGGAAAGATCGAAGTAGGGGAAGGATTGCCACATCCGATGATGAACGGAGAGTGGATCAAAAAACGGAAGCTCCAGAATCCGGCTTATATGTTATATGAGGGTCGTTCGTTGGATAATGCATTGAATTATGCCGATTCTTGTAACTTCAATTTGGTTCATATCGGGGACATATTCAAAAGCTGGGGACATTTTGATTTACACACCTCTCGTTTTCCGGAGGGAGCAGAGCAAATTAAAGCTTTTACTGACAAGGCGAAAGCTCGTGGTATTGAAATCGGCGTACATACGCTGACGATGTTTACTTCTACGCATGACCCGTATGTTTCTCCCGCACCTAGTGATAGCCTGGCCATTTCAGGAAGTTCTGTTTTGACAAAAGAGATCAGTGCAACTGATAAGGATATAGAAATTGAATCACCGGAATTTTTTACCTATTTGGGTGAAACGCATTCGGCAAAGATAGGTACGGAGATTGTGTCGTATCGGGAGGTAACCACAGAGAGACCTTATAAACTGCTGGATTGTACACGTGGACAGTTCGGAACGAAGCCTGCGGCTCATCATGCAGGCGATAAGATTGATAAGCTACTGAATAATTGTTATAGCGGCCTCTTTCCGGATATCCATTTGAGTGATGTTTTTGCTAAACGTTTGGCTGAAGTGTGCAATGAAACGGGAGTCGGATTGATGGACTTCGACGGTTATTACGGTGGATCACCTACGGGACATGGTTTATATGGGGCTTCCAGGTTCTTGAAACAATGGTTTGATGACCTGGATCAGAAAGGCATTATCTCTTGTGGTTCATCACCATTCCATTATTGGTGGCATATCTATTCTTTCATGAACTGGGGAGAGCCTTGGTACGATAATTTGCGTGAAAGCCAAGTCAATTACCGTTTGGAGAACCAACGTTATTTCGAACGTAACTTGATGCCGGGTATGTTGGGTTGGTTTAAATTGGAACAGACTTATCGACCGGAAGATATTGAATGGATCCAGGCACGTAGTGCTGCTTTTGATGCCGGCTATCTGTTGCGTGTAGACGAAAGCATCGAACAGAGCGGATTCAAGAGCTGTCTTTTTGAGGCCATCCGTGAATGGCAGAAAGTACGTAACAATCATTTGTTGACAGCTGCACAAAGAGAGAAGATGAAGAATCCTAAAAATGAATTCCATTTGGAAAAAGCGGGTGATAATGTTTGGAACTTGTATGAAGTAACCTTGAAAGGGGATAATGTCCACAAGTATCGTTCGGTACAAACGGGAGAACCTTTGTTAAGTAAGTTTACTTTTGATAATCCGTATGAGAAGCAACCAGTACAATTTTATGCAACGATAAAAGCCGGAGACGAAGCGGGTGCACAAATCACCAACCTGCAAATATTGGTGGAAGGTTGTGCTCCGATCCAAGTGCAAGAGATATTGAAAGTGGGCGACAAACTCTATTGCGATGGTAATTCCGTATATGTATGTGATGAATACTGGAAGCCTCGTAAAAGTTTTGCCGTATCTGAAACTACTGCATGGGGAAAGGGGAAAAACAATGTGACGGTACAATGCGACTTCTCTTCTTCAAAAGCCCCTTCCATCCATGTGGAATTTAAGGCATTGGGTAATAAGGAAATTGTAAAAGGAAGATAAACAACGATAATCCACTAAATAAGCAGCTATTTGCTATTTTTAATAGGGATAGCTGCTTTTATATTTGTGTGATTAATCAGTATTTATACCATGAAAAAAGTACTATACTTAGTTTCAATATTCTGTTTGTGTGGAAATGTGTTGTTTTAGAAATGATCATGTTTAAAATGCTAGTTATATGATAAATAGGAGATTTTTGTTTGTATTAGTGTTGTTAGGGGTGTTTATAAATACATTTGCAACCATTAAAGAAGTATTTAATTTTAATTTTGGAAAGAGTGGTAATGTTAGTTTTACGGCTGCACCTTCTCAGATAAAATCCCAGACAGGAGAAGATATTCTGTCTGTTCAGGGAGCACCATTGATTTATATGGATGCACCGGAATCCCATCGAATGAAGGGAGAAGGCTGTATCTTTTTTAAGACGCAACAAGACTGGTATGAAAATAAAGAGATAGCCTATCCCCAAAATGGTAATATTTTGTTTGAAGTATGGGCGCGGCCTCGGTTGGTGGATCATGGTGATCAGCATCAAAGTCATGTACATGTGATAGCTGCTATCGGATCGGGAGAAGGAGGATATACTTTTGCACAAGTGGGAAAGAATCTGCAGGTATATAGTTCGAAAAAAGGAAGTGTTACGTTGGCACCTATTGTTCCGGAAGTTTGGGTACATATTGCAGTAAAACAGGAAAATGGTAAAGCTGTGTTTTTTCTAAATGGTGAAGAGAAAGAGACTTTAGATGCTACCCCGATTATTATGCCGGGATTGTATGTAGGTGGGTCTGCAAAAGGAAATGTATTTCATGGAGACTTATACCAGGCGAGAGTTTCAACCTTCCAACCGGGTAAATTTGATGGGCTGTCGGATTTTGCAATTGATTATCAGGCACAGAAAGCAACATATACTCAGAATAAGCAGCATAGGAGACAGATAATAAAAATGTTTAATTCACTGAGCGGTAATGTGGTTCATACAAAAGAGTTGACAGAACGGCTTCAGGAGAAAGACTGGCTTATCCATGATTTGAAAGAACCTTGTCAACTGGTTGTGGAGAAATCGAAAGACGGTGAGACGGCCCGGATAAGAATTGAAAACGGTTTAGTAGACCGGACTTTCTATTATTCAGACAATCTGGCTTGTGTAGGTTATCGTAATCTGAGTAATGGCGCAGAATATTTGCGGGGAATCAAACCTGAAGCACGCATTATGATCGATAGCGTCTGGTATGAAGTCGGCGGGTTGAAAGGGCAACCTGAATACGCTTATTTATTGGATAGTTGGTATAAAGATTTATATAGCTCTCCCCGTTCTTTTCAATTTGATAAACTGGAAATTGGAGATATCGTCAAACGTTATGACTGGAAACCTAAATTTAATTCCATAACAACATCGTGGCCGGCAAAAGGCTTACATGTCAGTATGATTTATAAGCCGACAGGACAGATGCCGGAAGTAGAAAATATAACGGTAAAAGTGAATTATGAAATTTATGAAGGTCTTCCAACTGTCGCAAAATGGGTAGAAGTCATTAATAATTCGGATGAGGCAAAAGTCATTAATAAGATAGAAAGTGAAATTCTAGCGTTGTCACAGGATCAGTTCCGCCGTATTTATGCACAGTCCGATTATTCTTTTGCAATGGTAGGAGGTGCTCATACAGAAGCAGATATTGTGGATATGTGGACGAACGAGTATGTCCCGTTCAGCGGTTCTCCGGTTCGTCTGATAGATGATACGGATTATAACACCTGGGCCGGAGTGCGCAATGACGAAGAGATCTTGTTTGGTGGAAAAGCAACACGAAACCTGCTTGTCAGCAGTGTTCCGATGGGGCCCAATGTAGATGTAACGAAAACAGAGCCTTTCCAATCGTTCTGTACTTTCGAGTTATTGATGGATTCAGATGATTTGGAGCGGAACACATTAGGATGGCGCCGGGTATATCGGAAACTGGCCCCTCAAACCACTGAATCGCTTTTATGTGGAGGCATCACAAGCAATGATCCGATAAAACTAAAAGGATTTATCGATCAAATGGCAGAAGTAGGGATGGAACGTTTGGATGTAATGGCCTGGCCCGGTATTCAGTACGACAAGCTGGATGCGGAATATGTAAATATGTGGAAAGACATCGCTTCCTATGCCAAAGAACGTGGTATTATCACCGGGGGATATGAATTGATGGTGGCAAGTAGAGGACGTGGGGAAAAGTATGACTGCATTGATCCG
The DNA here is from genome assembly GCF_023656795.1 of Parabacteroides caeci. NCBI lineage: Bacteria > Pseudomonadati > Bacteroidota > Bacteroidia > Bacteroidales > Tannerellaceae > Parabacteroides > Parabacteroides caeci. The sequence goes on along the minus strand of NZ_JAMOKT010000031.1, from coordinate 59,994 downwards.
AAGACAAATAAACCCGGTTGTAATTTCGGACAGAGTGTTTGTCTGGCATCTGAATGGAAAGATGTCTTCTTCCCTAAATTCTGGGAATTTAAAGAAAAGACAGGCTTGGATGTATACCCTATTGATGGTCCGTATCATGGAGATGCCTGTGCTTCAAAAAATCACCCTCACCATAAAGGATTGGAAGATTCTCAATGGAAACAATGGAGTATCATGCGCGATTTTACACGCGAAATGCAAAATAAAGGTATGTTTGTACTGATGCCGGATAATTATTTCTGGCATGGTTCGACGGCTACGGGGATGGGATACCGTGAAGCTGCAAGTAACCTGACACTTTCCCAACAGATGTTGTTAGGGCGTCAATACATATATGATGGCACCCGTACAAAACTTCCAACGATGGGATGGATGACTTTGCAGTTGGTCGGATTTTATTCCAATGATCCTAAAATCGGCTTGGAACCTCTGTGCGACAACCTGGATAAATATGAAGCCAATCTGATTCAATTGTTGGGTAGTGGCTGTCAGTTGACTATCCGCGGCAACCGTTTATATGATACACCGGAGACAAAGCAATTATTGTCTAAATATATTGATTGGTTCAAGAAATATCGCGACATCCTGACTTCTGATATTATTCACGTAAGTCGTCCGACCGGGCGTGACCTGGATTGTATCATGCACGTAAATCCTTTTATTCAACATAAGGGTATGGTAATTGTCTTTAATCCGACAGATCGTGACATAACCAAAGAAATGCGACTTCCGCTTTATTATTCAGGCTTAAAAGATAAAGCGACAGTTGTGGCATCGGATGGGACCAGCTCAGAGTATATGTTGGATCAAAAAGGAAATCTGCTGCTCCCGGTATCGATAAAAGCACAGGGAGCATCGTGGTTTTTGATTGAAGAATAGAAAGTAGAAATTGAAAGAAATGAAAGCATGAAAATTAATAGTTTGACATTATTGATATCTTTATCGATTACTTTGATATCCACAGCTGTGGTGGCGCAAGACAACTTAAAAGGAAGTTGGATACCGGATACGGAACAGACTGGTGATTTTAAACAGATAACCGCCTTCCTGAAATCACTCGGCGGTAGTTTCCAGCCGATGTTGGTAAGCTACGACGGATCGGTCGTTCGCGAAAAAGCAGTTTTCAATCAAGGGAAAGCAACTCTGCACACTTCGGAATGGAGTTGCGATCTGAAACCAGTAAAACCCAATCGAGATGTATTGGATTTGGAGATCTGTTTTAATGTGGATAAAGGCGAATTACAATCCGGAGGCGTTGCCGTCGCTTTTGATTTCAAAGACTGGAGTCGGGATAATTTTGTATTGATACCGGCGTATGTGTACAATGGCAATCGTTTCAATGTAGAAACAAATGGTTACTGCTCTCCTTATCCGAAACATTATCTGTATAATAAAGAAGTCCCGACCCAGTTGTTTGCCAATAATCCACGGTTGGCTTTGGCGAAGAACATACCGGGAAAGATAGAGGGACTTACCGGGAATGCCTCTACGTCCGCTATGTGTTTCTTCTCCCCATCCAAAAAGCGGGCATTCATCCTGTTGTTTGAACAACGTTCAGAATTTGGCGATCATGGAATATTTGTAGAAGAGAATGCGGCGCAAAACGAGGCTTCATTTGTCGTGAGCGCACCGGGCGTACGTGAATTGCGTGCCGGGTTCGGCGACTTTTCTCCAAGTGGCGATAAGGGAACTGATTGGAAGTCTGGAGACAAGATAAACCTAAAATTTCGCGTGTATAGCTTCAAGGCTAATAGCAAGCAGGATTTATATGAGCGGTTTATGGATGAACGTAAGGCATTGGTCGGCCCGAACCATCCAAGGAATCTGACACCTTTTAGCAAGACGTTGGAACTTACGGCAGTGTATAAAAACAAGAACCGTTGGGCGGAATTACCTTTCGGCCATTTTTACCGTACCGGAAATGGGGATGGTTATTTGGTCGGATGGGTAGGAGGATTGATGGACACATACGCTCTTTTAGCCATGAACGATCCTTTGTCGCGCGAACGGGTTCTTACGACCTGCGACTTTGCGTTCGGGAAATACCAAAGTAAAAGCGGATATTTTTATGGTCCGAATAATGAAAAGGGTGAAATACCTACTTTTGAACGCGAAGAGTTACCCAACTCTTCTTTGGTTCGCAGGAATGCCGATGTCTTGTTCTGGTCGATAAAACATTTCGAGTTATTAAAACAACAAGGGTATGGAGACCAGATAAAACCGGAATGGGAAAAAGCGATCCATAAACTGGCTATGGCTTTTGTGAATACTTGGAAAAAGTGTGGAGAATTCGGGAACTATGTAAATACGGAAACCGGGGATGTGATTATCTACCATTCTGCTTCAGGAGCTATGGTTCCAGCCGGTTTGGTCATGGCAAGCCGTTATTTCAATGAGCCCAAATTCTTAGAGGTAGCCAAAGAATCGGCCCAATTTATGTATGATAGAGAAATTGTCGGTTTGGGATTTACTTCCGGTGCTTGCGGTGATATCATGCGGGATGCCGATTCAGAGTCGAACTTCGCTTTTACTGAGTCGTTGATGGCGTTGTATTATGCCACTTCCGATAAACAATGGCTGGATATGGCTCGTAATGTAGCCAATATAGCCGCTACATGGACACTTTCATACGATTACCAATTCCCCGTAAACTCTACCATTAGCAAGTTAGGCGGCCATGTGGCCGGTGCGGTATGGGCCAGTACCCAAAACAAACATGCGGCGCCCGGCGTGTGTACGATGTCGGCAGACCATTTGTTTAAGATTTACCGGGCAACAGGCGATCGGCGGTATGCGGATTTGCTTCGGGATATAAACCATACACATGCGGAAGTCATGGAAACACCGGGAAGACCTACCACTGGCATGGGACCGGGCTCTTCGATGGAACGTATCCAGGCAACAGATGCCGATGGCAAAGGAGCTGTCGGTGTTATCCTTCATACATCCAATGGCTGGACGGAAGGGAATGGTATGTTGATGGGTATCGAAATTCCGGGTATTTACCTCCGGACGGACAAAGATGAAATGTATGTATTCGATCATGTGGATGCCAAAGTAGTCAAACGTGATAAGTCGGGTATAACTTTGGAGATCACCAATCCGACGCGGTTTGATGCCTCTGTAAGTATTTTTGCGGAAGCATCGAAAGAAGCAAAGAAGCCGTTAGGATACCATAACTTCCTTGGTTGGAAAAAGGTTGACATAAAATCGGGTGAAACCGTGCAATGTATGTTGCCTTGTCAATAAAACAGAGTTTCTCATTTAAATAAACATAGTTTTATGCTTAAGAAAATATTGTTTTTTGTAATAACCTTGCTGGTTACCGGATGTACGTCCAAAGGGTCTTGGAATTTCAAGACCGATTATTTTGAAATAGAAGTCAATGACAAAGGGTATATCACTTCGATGCAAAACACGACGGTATCTCCTTGCCGGGAGTTCGCGATCGAGGATAAACCATCTCCTGTCTTGTCATTATATAATAGTGAGGAAAAGGAATATTATTATCCTTCCCATGCGGTATTCAACAGTCAGACAAACATTCTGACAGTAGATTATCCAAATGGTTCGGTAGCAGAAATTGCGATGGAGCCGAAAGGGAAATATATAAAGATGACTTTGCTGGATTTATCACCTCGGAATGGAGTGGACGATGTACAGTGGGGGCGTTATAATACGAATATAACCAATTTGTTCGGAGATATTATTGGTGTGGCACGTGATACGAGTGCCACTGTCAATTATGCGATAGGTGTATTGGCTCTCGACGATAATACGATTGGCGGCAGTTCGGATGTGGAAGGCGATGCCGGTCCTACACAGTATGTGGTCCATAGTCCGGATCCGAAGCTCTATCCGTTGCCGGACAACTTGCATGAAGGACAGGAAATTCCTTTAGGTGGAGATGGCATCAGCGATGTGGCTTTCTTCGCCTATAAGGAACCTTACTATCGTTTTGTTGCGGCAAATACGGCTATGGTGGACGAACAAGGTCGTGTTTTCATACAGTATCATTCCCGTAACCGGACGCTTCCGAGGGAGGTCTGTTACTCGTTGCTTCCTAACAAAATAAACAATGAGCCGAACCATATTGAGGTGGAACCGATACCCGAAGTGGATTTCATAGGATCTTCCGTGGCTCTTTGGGGAAGCCCGGATGATATCGCTTTGATGGATGTGATTCAAAACATTGTATTGTCGGAAGGATTGCCTTATCCAACAGTGAATGGTAAATGGGTAAAAGATCCGACAGCCTTTGTACCCGATGTCATTTGTTATGGGAATCAGTATGATAGTATCATTTCTTACGCCGATCGGTTGGGTTTTAAAGCGATCAGTGCTTATGATCTAGGTTTCGTAAGACCGGATAGAAATGTGGGAGGTTATATAGATGGAAAAGATTTTTCTAAGAAACCTTTTACCTGTGCAGGCGGGAATATGTCACATAAAGAGTTTACGGATAAAGCAAAAGAAAAGAATATCTTGGTTGGTCGTGCCAATATAACGAATGCGTTGGCACCAGGCACTAAAGATGCAAGCCCTGTGCCTAGCGATAGCCTGTGTTACCAGCAAAAACGGGTGCTGAAGAATAATCTGTCAGCCACAGATACAATCATCATTGTGGATGATCCGAAGTACTTGGAAGAAATAGCCAGCTGGGAAGGGCATTGTAAAAACTTAAACATGGTAAAAATAGGGAAAGAACTGATCCATTATCTAGGTGTTTCGGATACAGAACCATACAGGCTGTTGAACGTAACCCGTGGTTATTGGAATACGGAAGCAAGCAGTCATTCAGCCAATGACACTATTTATAAGTTACAGGTTACGTTGAATTACGGTTATGACGGAGTGATTCCTAATATGGCTCTTCAGGATGAAATAGCTGAGGTATATGCGGAAATAGCGTCAGTCAATGGTATCCGTTATTACGATTTTGATGGTTTTGAGTTTCTTTGGAACAGCGGTCATGGTTATTATTCTACAAAACGCTTTTTGCGGAAAATGTTTGAACATGCCAAAGAACTGGGAGTGGATTACATCCGTTTCACCGGTGCAGGGTTCAACGAAGGTTCATGGCATTATCAAAGTATCAATAATGCCGGTGGCGGAAAAAATTTGTATGATACGGAATTGAGGGTATGGGGTAGTACCACCAGCCAGGGGAAGGATGCCCGAGACCAATGCTTTGCTAACTTCTTCCCGATCTCGTTCGGCTCAAATTTCCCGATAGTGGAAACATCTACAGTGGAGACATATGAGCACGTCGAAGCCATGTCGGTGGGTTGGGGAGTAACTTATGCTCTGAAGTTAAGCCAGAAAGACGTGGAAAGTTGTCCGCAAAAAGAGGCCATTTTTAAAGCAATACGCACCTGGGAAGATGCCCGCCGGGCAGATGCTTTCCCGAAAGAGATAAAAAAAATGCTTACCAACCCATCTTATGATTGGCGTTTGGAAGAGGGAGTGGAAAAGGATACTTGGGTATTGTATCGAATGATTGATGGGGAAAAGGCCCAATCGTATCCGTTAAAGAGATTTTAGAATATTATATTTGCCCTGTATATGTAGAAGATGCGAGAGGAGATTTGAAATAAGTATACAATATATTCAAATATGTAAATAGCTGTCTGGTTCGCGAGGATAGGGCAGTTTTAATCTTTAGCATTGATTTTCTTACCATAATCTGTTGTTTTTTTAATCATATCTGTTACCTTTGTTCCTGTGGGGAATGTTTTAGAAGCCATGGCGTTGACTTCCTTCCGTTATAATTATGGAAAAAAGGTATTTTAAAGTTTTATTTCAGTTTGCATAAATTATCCCCGGTTCTAATTTCGGCTGAGATAGTAATATCACATTCTTTATATTTTGACTTAACTAAACTATTTACGTTATGATGAGTATGTTAACTAGATTACGCGATTATGCAAAACTTCTTTTTACCCGAGAACAGAAGCTTTGTCTTGTAAATAATGCATTTACAGCTCCTGACGCAACGTTGCAGGAAGAAGTTCTTATTGTCTCTCCAACACCCGAAGAACAACCTTCCGTGCCTGAGCAACAACGTGTAGAAGCACAGCCACAACCTGTATCTTCCAAAAAATATGTGACTGAAAAAGATGTTGTATATGAATCATTTAAAAAGCTCACTCCGGAATATCTGTTTATTATAACGGAAATGCGCAACTTGCTTAACTCTGAGAACAAAAAATTCGTATTCCATGCGTTGGCAACCCATATAAGTATTAAAAAGGTGGCAAAACATCTGAAAATTACACAACGCAAAGTAAAGATCATATTTCAGGAAGCCTTGGTGGATATCGGCATTCAGACCGGATTTATTAGGAGTTATCTGGATGAGAGCGAAAAGAAAGATAAGGAAATCAGGGAACTGAAATCGAAGATTATATCATTGAATGCCAGAATAAATAAACTGCAGGATGAGCAAGCCTTGCGAATGAAGTTTGCCGGAGAAAAGATTTCATTAGAGAACCAGCAACTTTTGCTGAAGAAGCCATTGACTGTCTCTCTTGATTTGGATACAAGGACCTATAATGCCTTAAGAGATAATCATATAGATACGTTGGAAGATTTAGTGAGATATATTTTAGAAAATAAAGAGATAGAAAGGTTGAAAACATTACATAACTTTGGAGAAGTCTCGTTTAAGAGGTTGAAAAGCGAATTGTTCAAAAAAGGAATAATGGATGTCAACGGGCATTGCGAACTTTTACGATATGTGACGGTTTCCAAGAAATAACTGTGATCCGGTTGTTTATAACTTTGTGGTTCATGTATTGGCAAATACTATTTGTAATAATAATAATAGGTTTATATTTGTACTGGATTAGAATATGTTACTCGGTGAAAATAATTATCTCTTGTCAAATATGTTAACCTGATAGTTATTAAATGAGGAGAATTGCAGTATAAACATGGATAGTGAACTTTTATATCGTCTGAAGGAGGGAGACAGGGATGCTTTTAATACTGTCTACTGGCGGTACAGTCCGAAGGTATACAACACCGTTCTGTATTTGCTGAATGACGCAGATTTGGCTGAAGATGTCGTTCAGGAACTCTTCCTGACTATTTGGGAAAAGCATGGAAATATATTACCTGAGCTTAACTTTGAAGCCTATATCTCGACCATCGCCCGTAATTTAGCCTATAAATATGTGGAAGAAGCTCTTCATAAAAACCTTCCGGTGGAAGAAATCAGGGATGCGAAACTGATCTCCAGCTCGGAAGAAGATGCGATTGAGGCCGATTCGTTGCGGGAATATATTTTCAATGTCATCTCTTCCTTTCCGGAAATGCGGCGGAAAGTATTTATCATGAGCCGTTTTGAAAACTTGTCGCATGCAGAAATTGCGAAAAAACTATCCTTGTCTGAACGTACGGTAGAAGCACATATCTATCAGGCCCTGAAAGAACTTCGCAAAGTGCTTGGAAATAAAGCGGTCGTTTTTATCTTTATCTATCTTTCCTTATAAAACCGACTTCCCTCTTTTCTGAATATTCCTTGTCTTTAAGTAGAGCTTATTTGTGAACTAAAGTTAAAAATTAGCCTGTTTTATCTTTTGACTAAGTAGTAGGTATATTTATCCCACTATAATATATAAACGGATTAATAATGAGAATAGAATTACTTCACCGTCTGATAGCAGGTACGACTACCGAAGAAGAAAACCGGCAGTTGATGGAATGGTTCCGGCAGTGCGCATCCAAAGAGGAATTCTTCATGCTTTTTGAGACAGCATGGAAAGAGAGCCCGGATGAGATGCCCAGGGACGTACAGGAACGCATGTACCGCAGGTTGAGTCGGGAGTTGGATGGCGAGAAAAAGTCGGCCAAAGTCGTTCCGTTACGTTCGCGTTTCTTCTGGAAGGTTTGGCCACGGGTTGCAGTGGCTAGTATTATCATTGTTTTGAGTTTGCTCAATTACCGTATGAACGATAAACAAAAACAACTGTCGACACAGAATTTCACGGTATCGGCCGAAAAAGGGCAGCGGGCCTTCGTCACTTTGCCCGACAGCACGAAGGTATGGCTGAACTCCGATACGAAGATCAGTTACCCGGCTGATTACGGCATGAAAGAACGTAATGTGGCACTGGTGGGAGAGGCCTATTTCGAGGTTGCAAAGAATCCGGATAAACGTTTCATCGTGGAGGCAAAAGGCATGCAGGTGGAAGCTCTAGGGACAGCCTTTAATATAAATGCTTACAGAGATGATAGCAAAATTATCGCATCATTGTTTTCCGGCTCCGTACGGGTCAGCTATGACGACCATGTGGCAATCCTCAAACCGCATGAATCGGTTAAAGTGGATTTGTTGACCCATAGTTTTTCACAGTATGCAGATGAGAATATGCAGGACATAGCCCTTTGGCGGCAAAATGAAATTACATTCGACGGGGAGTCGCTGGAGGAGATTACCCGGATAATGAATCGCCTGTATAATACGACAATATACATAGAAGACGAATCGTTGAAGAAAGAATGCTATATAGGAACCATCCGGAATAACAGTCTTGAAAACTTTATCGACATTATTAACCTGACAACTTCGGTTATATATGAAAATAAAGGAGATACTGTATTCCTGAAAAAAAGGATTCCTTAGCAAGAGTTAACCATACAGGATATACTACTTGTCTAATCTAACAATATTGCCTATGGGAAAGGAGTAAAAGAATTAAAAAAGCGAGGTAACCCTTTACAGAGCTACCTCACACTACAGATTTTGCAGAAATCCCCTTAAGTTGATACAGCCGATCTAGGGAATCGACTGTTTTAACGGGCCTTTTCTGCTTACAAAGTTACAAACATTTATTTATCTACATCTTATTTCTAATCAAAAGAAAAATGAGTAACATGAAGCATTTATTTAAACAGATGGTTTTTCTGACATTATTGTTAACCTTTCCACTACTGGAAATTCATGCTCAGATAACCATACATATCAAAGACAAACCCGCTTCGGAGGTGGTGAAGCAAATTGAAAAGGTGAGCAAATACTGCTTTTTTTACAAGAAAGGACTATCTGGTATGACAAATCTAATAACCATTGAAGCAAATGATCAGGGTATTGAAGCTGTAATGGGACAGATTATAAAACAGGTTCCTATTTCTTATACTATTAAAGGAGAAAACCAGGTTGTACTTTCAGAATCCGGACTTTCTGATACAAATGCCGATAAAAAGAAGTCTATTGAGGGGATTGTGACGGATACGAATGATGAGCCTGTAATTGGAGCCAATATCGTAATAAAAGGCTCTTCTAAAGGAACAATAACAGACGTTGATGGTAAATTTGTATTAGAAGTTCCGGAGAATGCCGTTTTACAGGTGTCTTATATCGGTTATGAAGCCCAGGAATTGAAAATCGGGGATAAAACCGTACTGAATATTCGACTGCAAGAAGATACGCAGAACTTAGAAGAAGTTGTTGTTGTCGGTTACGGTACGCAAACGCGTTCTTCATTAACCAGTTCGATTACGGAAATCAAGGGAGATCAGTTAACCAATTTACCTGTAGCTAATATATCAAGAGCTATAGATTCGTATGTTCCCGGAGTAACAGCTTCTGCCACTTTGTCGGAAAAGCCGGGGAGTGCTCCGACATTGAGTATTCGTGGTGAAAATTCGATGAACAATAGTGCACCTCTTGTTCTAATAGATGGTATAGAAGGAAGTATGAACTCTATAAATTCAAATGATATAGCAAATATATCCGTATTGAAGGATGCAGCTTCTACTGCAATTTATGGAGCCCGGGCAGCAGGAGGAGTTATCTTGATAACAACAAAAACAGGAAATAAGAATCAGAAAATCAAAATTAATTATTCTGGCTCTTATTCTCATAGGGAAGCTACTCGTCTACCTGAAAAATTAGATGGCTACACTTATACACAATACCGTATTATTTCGGAAGAGGCATCAGGAAAAAGTTCTGCATTAAATCATCCTGATATATTGGCCGCTTTACAAGATCCGGCTGTTACAGAAATTCCGGCTCCTTCACGTCCTTTAACACATTTTATGGGGACATCAAGTGTGGATCATATAAAAGAAATGATGGGATCTGCAGGTATGCACGATCATTCACTTTCCATGAGTGGAGGAAATGATAAAGTATCTTTTTTATTGTCTGGAGCTTATTTACAGGAAGATGCTTTATATCGTTATGGAGATTTTGGTTTCCGTCGTTACAACTTCCGTTCGAATGTTGATTTCAAATTTACGGATAAGATATCTTTAGCTACTCGTGTCAGTTATTCGAATGCAAAAACGGATTCCCCTGTTAGAGGTTGGGATACAGAAATGCATCAAGCTTATATCACAGCACCTATGGATCCTGTTAAATGGAGCACAACAGGGCAATGGGGAGGAAATAATAGTGGAAATGTAATTCAGGACTTGGTCGAAGGCGGTCATAATATTGAGATTCAAGATCGTTTGGAAGTTTCTGCCAATTTAAAAATAGATATAGCTAAAGGGTTGATTTGGAATACTATTGCGGGGGGCTATTATTTAAATACGAACACGACTGAAGAATACAAGAGCATTTTTCGTTATTCTGTAAAACCGGATGTTGTTATTGGCAAAATGTATGATCCAAATAGTTTGATACGCGGAGAAACTCGGGCGTTTTATCGAAATGTCCAATCATATGTGAATTATGATTGGAATCCGAAAGAAAAGCATACCGTAAAGTTAATGGGAGGAGCTTCTTATGAAGATCAAAGTAAAGATTATTATTATGGTAAACGGGAAAGTTTCTTGAATAATGATTTAATGGGCTCCTTGAATTTGGGTTTGGGAGACCAATATAGTGGAGGTAATATTACAGAATGGGGAATTGCTTCTTTTTTTGGACGTTTAAATTATAATTACAATGAAAAATATTATTTAGAAGCGAGTTTTAGGGTAGATGGTTCCTCTCGTTTTGTCAAAGATAAACGATGGGGATTTTTCCCTTCTGTTTCCGCTTCCTGGCGTATAAGTGAAGAAGAATTTATGGAAGATTTTACTCTTCTTAGTGATTTGAAGTTGCGTGCTTCTTGGGGAAATACCGGAAATCAGAGTAGTATAGGCTTGTATGATTATATCGCACAGATGCATGTTGGTACCGATTATTACCCTTTGGGTGTTTCTAACACACAGGAAAAATTTATCTCTCAAACTGCGTTGTCTTCTAAAGAACGTACATGGGAAAAGGTTGAAGTAAAGAATGTAGCGTTGGATTTTGGCTTCTTGAAAAATCGTCTGACCGGAAGTTTCGAATATTACATAAAAGATAACAAAAACATGTTGGTCAATGTGGATGTACCTGCAGTAATAGGAATGAAAGTACCGACGTTTAACACTGGCGAACTTCGTGTTTGGGGATGGGAAGGAACGCTACGTTGGCAAGATCAAATAGGTAAGGATTTCTCGTATGGAGTTAATTTTACTATACAAGACTCTCATAATAAGATTACAAAATTCGATGGGTCTAAAAATATTATTAGTGGTACACAAAATATAGAGGGTTATCCTATCGGGTCTTATTTCGGGTATGAAACGGAAGGCTTGTTTCAATCGGATGATGAAGTTAAAAAACATGCCTTTCAACATTTAAACAATGCTGCAGGCGATGTAAAATATAAGGATCGTGATGAAAGTGGTAAGATTGATGCCGGGGACTTAACTTATTTGGGTAATATAAGACCTCGCTATGTGTACAACATAGGTGTAAATTTGAAATATAAAAGTTTTGATGTTGAAATGCTTTTTGACGGTGTCGGCAAAAAAATGGTGAACTTGAATACTAATTTAGGAGCTCCTGTCACATATGTACAGTTTAAAGGACAAGAAGATGCCTGGACTCCTGAAAACCCTAATGCCATGTGGCCACGTATGTATCAGAATGCCGAATGGAACTGGTGGATATCAGACCGTACGTTACATAATGCTGCTTATTTTTCAATGAAGAATTTGCAAGTCGGTTATACCTTGCCTCAAACATGGATGGAGAAAATCAAAGTGGAGCGGTTGCGTTTATATGCCAATGTGCGTAATCCGTTTATTATCGATAATTATGTGGAATATCTGGATCCCCGATTAAATGCTTACAATAATTATCCGGTTTTAAGAAGTTATACCATAGGATTGAATTTAACCTTTTAATTAAGTAAAGATGAGAAAGATTATATATTTATTTACGATATCTGTCGTCTATTCATTTTTTATATCTTGTGAACTGGATCGTTTACCGACAGACGCTGTCACGGATGAACAATTTTGGAAAACAGAGAGTGACTATAAGTTAGCGTGTAATGCTTTTTATGTTGATTTTCCTGGTTATACAACCAGAGATGTATATTCAGACATCGCTTATGCCGGGTCTCCCGACGATATTAGCTCCGGAAGTTATTTGCCGACTAACTCTTTTGGTCCTTGGAAAGAAGCTTATAAAAAAATAGCAATAGCTAATAAGGTTTTGGAAAATGCAGACGCAAATATATCTGGTTTGGAGACCGCTATAGTTGCTCGTTATGCAGGAGAGGCCTATTTCTTTCGAGCTTTGCAATACTATGATTTACTGCGTTCATATGGTGGAGTTCCGATTATCGAAAAATTATTGGACATTAATTCTGAGGAGTTATATGCTTCAAGAAATACAAGAGAAGAAGTGGCAAATTTTATTTTGCAAGATTTGGATTTGGCTATATCCGGTTTGCCAATGCCTTCGAAATTGAAAGATACGGAAATCGGTCGAATTACAAAAACGGCAGCTCTTACGTTAAAATCGAGAGTTGCCTTATATGAAGGTACACGTCAGAAATACAGAGAAAAAGGAGAATATCGGGGCTTGTTACAACAAGCGAAAGATGCAGCTTTGGAGGTGATCAAATCGAATGAACATCAATTGTATAAATCTGCATCCAATGATTTTGTGGCAAATTTTCAGGAATGTTTTACTTATGAAGGAGAGGGAAGCAAGGAAACTATATTGGCAAACCGTTATCAACGTCCCTGGCGTAAAAATAATAATTCGTATAATTTATGGAGATCTTCTAATAATACTCCGACACGTGCTATTGTAGATGCTTTTCTTTGTGAAGATGGTCTATCCATTGATAAGTCTAATCTTTTTGAAGGTTATAAGACACCTATCTCAGAGTTTCAAAGAAGGGATCCGAGAATGGTTGCCACATTATTGGTGCCGACAGTGGATGTCTCTCATGAAGAAAAGCCTTATACACCCTCATTTGGTAATGGTACAAGCATGACCGGCTATGTATGGAAAAAAATGGCAGTAAAAGAAGATGCCATTGCTCTTGAATCTGATTTGGATGCAATTATTATCCGATATGCCGAAACATTGCTGAATTATGCGGAAGCTTGTTATGAATTGGAAAATAAAATTTCTGATGATGATTTGAATATTTCGATTAATATGTTGAGAGAAAGAGTCGGTATGCCGCATTTAACGAATGCTTTTGTACAAGGAGATAATCCTATTTCTTTAAAACTTGACATGCAAGCTGAAATACGTCGTGAACGCTTGGTGGAATTAGCTAATGAAGGTTTTCGTTATGATGATTTGTTGCGTTGGGGGATTGCCCAAGATGTATTACCTCTGCCTTTGGTTGGCATCCCCGATTTAAGAGAATATTATCCTAAAGTGAACGAAAATGTTTGGAAAAAAGTAAAGAATGGCTTTTTGGAAGTACAACCGACTACTACACGTACCTTTGAAGATAAACATTATTTGTGGCCTATACCTTTGGTACAGATTGCATTAAATGAAAATCTGGAGCAAAATCCAGGTTGGTAAATTAAGTATTATAAGATTACATTAAAAGTATCTGGTATAAAGAACTCTTAATGTAATCTTGATTATCTAAATAAAACTATTTCACATGAAAATATTGTTATTGCTATTGTGCACTTTTCTAATAATTAGTTGTAATGATTCAAATTCGATAAATATCATTCGGTCTCCTGGTTTCACGACAGAGGTTGGAGTATCTATTGATTCTGATTCTCTTTTTATCGAACTATGTAACAATAAGGAAGAACTGATCAGTCCGTCTCCTGTGATTCTCTTTTTGAATGGAGAAATTCTTAAGTGGTCACTGATATCAGAGAAGTCTTTTGAGAAAAAAGATATCATCTCTATGCCTTACGGAGAATTTCAGTCGGTGTCACAAGAATATAAAGAAGCCATATTCAACTTGTCCTGCCGGACAAAATCCGGGCAAACGTATCCGGCGGAGTTATTCGTCCGTGCTTACTCTGAAGGCATGGCCTATCGTATGGTGTTGAATAACCTGCCAAAAGACAGCCGATTGTTGGAAAGAAGTGAATGGATTCCTGCAAATCCGGGAGGAAAATGTTTGGTACCCAATGGAGAGCGCATGCCGATAGGTCCATCTCCTATATCTGAGCTGAAATCAAGGTATACAACCCCCATAATATATGGGATGGATAATTGCAATCTGTCTTTTCATGAAGCCGATCTGCATAACTATCCGCAGTTGTTTTTATCTAAAGGTGCTGAAGGAAAATCAATAAAGATGGTACAAGATGAGGCTGTTTGTGAAGGGACTGTATATTTACCATGGCGCGTTGTTTTTACCGGTAAAAGCATTGCGGATTTATACAATCAAAAAAGTATATATTTAAGTTTAAATGAGGCTCCACAAGGAGATTTCAGTTGGGTTAAAGCCGGAATATCCATGTGGGACTGGCGTGTAAAAGGCTGTACCTTCGATGGTTTTACTTACGGGATGAATAATGAGAGTTTGAAGCGGTTTATTGATTTTTGTGCAGAAATGGGACTTGACTATTTTTTATTGGATGCGGAATGGTACGAAAAGCATAATCCGCTCAAACCTGTAGAAGGATTGGATATAAAAGAGGTGATCTCTTATGGAAATCAAAAAAATGTGGGTACATTGCTCTATTATGATATGAAATACAGTGATAAAGATTGTCCGGTTATCGATTTTGACACTGTCGCTTCAACCTATGCGGGTTATGGAGCAAAAGGGGTAAAATTTGGTTTTTTGGGAGCTTTTGGTCCTAAATATACATTACAGGAAAAGACTCAAAAAACGGAAGAGTTGATCCGAATTGCCTCCAAGTATAAACTTTTGATAGACTTTCATGATAACCCTATACCTTTTAGCGGTTTGGAACGAACCTATCCCAATTATATAAATCGTGAATATTGTCATGCACAATTAGACAGGCGGGAGGCTTTTTCACCTGAAGAGTTTGTCAAAATAGCGTGTATAAATCTTTTGGCCGGTCAAATGGATCAGACCAATGGTACATTTGCATTGAATGATATGAAATCTCGCCTGAAAGGCCCGCGTAATGAATATAACTCGACAGTAGCATCGGAAACTGCCCGTTTTTTTATCACCCATACAGGGCATTTGTCAGTATTGATAGATGCTCCGGAAGCATATAATGCAAAATCGGATTTGTTTGCTTTCATCCGTTCTTTGCCTGTTACATGGGATGAGACACGTTATCTGGAGATGGATTTTGATTCCCATGTTGCGGTAATTCGCCGTAAGGGGGAGGATTGGTTTTCCGGTGTGGTATATAATGAAAAAGGCGGAAAGCACAGAATGGAGTTGGACTTTCTTGAACCTGATGTAAAATATGAAGCAACTATTTTTAGTGATTCTCCGAGTACTCATTATATAAAAAATAAGGAAGCATATTTGGTAAAAAAAGAGATTGTTCAATCCGATAAAGTATTGGAAACGACTGTAGCTCCCGGAGGAGGATACACTATTATATTTAGAAAACAAAACTAGATAAGATGAAAAAGGAATTATTGAATATAGGCTGCATTTTTATTTCACTGTTTTTGATTTTCACCAATTGCTCTTCTAAAAAGAATGTGTTGATAATAGGAGATTCTATTTCCCTAGGTTATACTCCTTTTGTGGAAACATCTTTGGCTGAAGAGGCGAATGTCGTTCATAATTATAAGAATGCCAAATTTACTCAATACGGATTGGATAGTATTTACAATTGGTTAGGAGAAACGAAGTGGGATGTGATTCATTTTAATTTCGGACTACATGACCTGTGTTATAGAAGCAATCCTACAAATCGTGATAAAATAAAGGGACATCAGACTACTCCCCTTGATATATATGAAAGGAATATGGAAAAGCTCATTGTTATTTTAAAAGAAACTGGGGCTGAACTTATTTTTGCAACAACGACAATGGTTCCTTCTGAGGAACCGGGGCGATATGCGGAGGATGTTGTTAAATATAACCGGACAGCTAAAGAACTCATGCGGAAGTATAATATTCCTGTAAATGACTTGTATCAGCTATCTTTAGACGTACACCCCAAATATGGTAAGGGGAATAACGACGTGCATTATAGCAAAGAGGGCTATGAGCTACTGTCAAAGCCGGTTATTGAAATGATTAAAAGTAAATTTTAACGGAAAGGAGACTTGATTATGTATTTAGAAGGAAAGAAACTGCAAACTTGTATATGTTTATTGAGCTGCTTTTTACCCATAATAGTTCATGCCGAGAAAAAGCAAAATGTGATTTTTTTATTGGCTGATGATTTGGGTTGGGTTGATTTAAGCTGTAATGGAAGTGCTTTTTATGAAACTCCTAATATAGACCGATTAGCTCAAAAGGGAGTATTCTTTAAAAATGCTTATGCAGCCTCCCCGGTCAGTTCTCCGGCAAGAGGGGCTATAATGACAGGAAAATATCCGTCTCGTACCGGTTATACCGGTTTGTTGGGGCAGTGGGGAAAACCCTCATTAGGCAAACTCATTGATGCTGATTTTGCTCCAAATATCTCAACGGAGGAATTTACAATGGCTGAAGCTTTTCAAGAGAATGGTTATAAAACAATCCATATTGGGAAATGGCATTTGGGAGAAAGTGAAGAAACATTACCTTTGTCTCAAGGTTTTGATGTTAATATTACCGGTTTTGAAGAAGGTGAGTGGGAAGCTCAAAGATTTAATGAAAGAGGTGAGTTTATTACTGATGTCCTTACAGATAAGGCCTTAAATGCTATTAAGGAAAACAGAAATGAATCATTTTTTTTGAATTTATGGTATTATGCAGTACATACTCCTATAAAGGCTAAGAAAAAAGATATTGATTATTTTAAAGAAAAAGCAAAACGGTTGGGACTTGACACTATCAATGCCATTGAAACCGGAGATCCTTTTCCTGCAATTCCATGGTTCTTACAAAAAAAAGGAGATAATCGGAATGGTACTCAAAGGCGTATGTTTCAATCTGATCCGGTTTATGCAGCTTTTTTGTATTGTTTAGACCAAAACATAGGAAGAATAATACAACTGCTGAATGATTTGAAGCTGAGTGAGCATACAACAATTGTTTTTTATTCAGATAATGGCGGATTGTCAACATCTGAAGGTTCACCAACTTGTAATGCACCGCTAAAAGATGGGAAAGGCTGGGATTCAGAGGGAGGAGTGAGAGTTCCTTTAATTATATATACACCTAAGGTAAAAACAGAAAAACATGTTTGTGACTGTCCGGTTGTGGGGACAGACCTTTATCCAACCTTATTGGATTTGTGCGGATTGCCACTGTATGAGGAACAACATATTGACGGGGTTAGTATATTACCTTTGTTAGAGGGGAAGGTTGTTAGAAGAGATCCTATTTACTGGCACTCTCCTCATTATTTCAATCAAGGAGGATATCCATTCAGTGCAATTATGGATGGAGATTGGAAATATATTTATCGTTATGATTTGGAAACATCTTATTTATATAATCTGAAAAAGGATATAGGGGAAAAGGATAATGTAATTCACAAGAATAAGAAGGAAGCGAATCGATTAAAAAGTCTTTTGACTACTTATCTAAAAGAAGTAAATGCTTTATATCCGAAAGAAAATCCAAACTATAAAAAGGAAGTAAAATATTCAGATAAAAATATAAGCAGCCCATTAAAATAATTTGGAGAAGATATTAAATAGGAATTAAAAAACTCTAACAGTATTAATCATGAATAAAAAGTTTATATTATTGCCTTTATTAGCAGCTGGTACGCTGAACATGTCGGCAAAAGACAAGCTGCCTAACATCATTTTTATCCTAGCTGACGATATGGGATACGGGGATGTTTCTTATCTGGATGCCAACTCCAAAATAAAGACGGAGAATCTGGATGGGATGGCACGCGAGGGAGTGGTTTTTACGGATGCACATTCAAGTTCGTCCGTTAGCACTCCTACCCGTTACGGTATCCTAACAGGACGTTACAACTGGCGTTCGACACTGAAGCAGAGCGTGTTGAATGGTTATTCCAAGGCTTTGATTGCTCCTGACCGAGAAACGATGGCCTCCATGCTGAAAAAACAGGGGTATACCACTGCCGGTATAGGCAAATGGCACTTGGGATGGGATTGGAATAATATCGATGCCGGGGTGGACAATGTCGATTTCAGCAAGCCTGTGGCGAACGGTCCGACTACGCGAGGATTTGATTATTATTACGGTTTCTGTGGTTCGCTGGACATGGCACCTTACGTTTATATAGAGAATGATATGCCAACCTCCCTCCCCGACAGGGTTACGGAAAACAAAGGGAAATACAGTTGGTGGCGTAAAGGGCCGACTGGAGCGGATTTTGTCCATGAAGACGTACTGCCTAACCTAATTAACCGTGCATGCAATTACGTAAAGGAAAAAGCCTCATCCGATCAGCCTTATTTCCTTTATTTGCCCCTACCGGCTCCACACACGCCGATTTTGCCGGTGAAAGAGTTTCAAGGGAAATCTGGTTTGGGAGATTATGGCGATTTTGTCCTGATGGTCGATGTCATGGTTGGTCGTGTATTGCAGGCCGTAAAAGAGTCGGGGGAAGATGAAAATACGATCGTCGTGTTCACTACCGACAACGGTTGTAGTCCGGCAGCCGGAATCAAAGAACTGATAGCTCAAGGGCATCACCCGAGTTCTATCTTCCGTGGTCATAAAGCGGATTTGTTTGATGGAGGACACCGAGTACCATGTATTATGCGTTGGCCCGGTGGTGCGAAACCGCATCAAGTGGATCAGACGATTTGTCTGACCGATTTTTATGCCACTTTTGCGGCTCTTAACGAATATACGCTCGATGACACCGAGGGGGAAGACAGCTATAATTTGTTGCCTGCCATCGCTTCGGAGGCTGAGGTCGCTCCGATCCGTGAGGCTACAGTTCACCATTCCATTGCCGGTCAATTTACTATCCGTCAGGGCGATTGGAAATTATTATTATCTCCAAGCTCCGGTGGGTGGAGTGCCCCGAAACCGAACGATTCGAAAGCATTGGCCTCTTTATCGCCGGTTCAGTTATACAATATGAAAACTGATCCTTCTGAACAAAAGAACGTGGAAGCTCAACATCCGGAAAAAGTGGCAGAACTTCGCTCCCTTTTGATCAAATATATAGAGGAAGGACGAAGTACTCCGGGGAAACCTCAAAAGAACGATGGAGAATACCCTTGGAAACAGTTGGATGATGTGTTTCACAAGAAATGACCATAGAATATTTAGATGAAAACACCCGTTGGCGGAATTAATTTAGTGCATACTTAATTCTGCCAATGGGCTTGTTGTTGATGAAGTTTACGTATTGCAGAATGGTAAGTGCACTAATTTTGCCGATGATTCTGGCAAACAAACCATTCGTTATTTTCGCATAGTTTCTGATGGCCAAGAACTGGTCTGTAAGTTGTGAGAATATTGTCTCAATCCTCTTTCTTGCCTTTGCAAACGGAATGAATGTCGGCTTCCAGTCCTTCTGGTTGAGCCGATACGGACACTCCAGTCTTATGTGTGCGGTTTCGAACAAGTCAAGCTGTACATCAGCTCCAATATACCCTTTGTCGCCATAGATGCTACAGTCGTGATAAGCATGTTTCACATCCTTCATATAATGGAGATCAGCCGTACTTGCCTTTGAGAGATCATAGGAATGGATAACTCCACATAACCAACAGAGAGCGTGTAACTTATAACCAAAATAATACGTGTTCTGCGAAGCGCAGAAACCGAAGTCTGGAGCTTGCGAGAAATCACCGGTACGTCCCATCTTGCATCGTTTCCCTCTTGCAACCCTACAGACCTCTATTGGCTTGGAGTCAACAAAGAATTGTTCCTCTCCACCATCCATTTCCATGGCAACCCTTTTGCGCAGTTCCTCACACAAGCCTGCAGTTTTCTTCCTGCGGTCATTGAACTGTCTCCTTGATATGAGATTGGGAATGCAGTCCTTGTACTCTTGCAATTTATAGTCGAACAACCACTTCTCACTATCAATGCTCTCTGTCTCTGCTGTCAGGGACAGTGCCACTACTTCCAAGTCAGAAAACTTAGGAACAGGACCACGGCGTGGAACATTACCCGATTCATTGACGAGATTTTCAGAGAATTGCTTGCATATCTCAAGTATTTTGACGAATTTTGCATAAAGGTTGTACATACGATGGTTTGAACTTAATGTTTTGATTGCCGCTAAGTTACTAAAAATCAACGATATGTGCAACTTTTTACTCATCTTTATCAACTTAAATTAATTCCGCCAACGGGTATGAAAACATTTTATATGAGAAGTGCTTGCTTTTTTCTTTTTCTGTTATTCTTAATAGAGAGCATAAGTGCTGGAAGTATCAGTCTGTCGCCTTATTTTCAATCAAATATGGTATTACAACAGGGAAAGCCGATTACGATTTGGGGAACCGCTTCTGTCGGAGAGAAGATACGGGCCGTTTTTGATGGAGAAACTGTTTTTTGTACAGCCGATAATAAAGGGGAATGGTCGCTGACTTTCAAAGCCCGTAAAGCCTCTTTTAATTCTAAACAGCTTCAAGTCGGAGACACGGTATTGCATAATATTCTGATCGGAGAAGTATGGATCTGCTCCGGTCAATCCAATATGGCAATGAAAACTTCTGCTTGCGATAAAGAAACATATGATATAAAAAAAGGAGAATATGCAAATATCCGCCTGCTTGCTTATTCAGGAATTCGTATTGTTGCGAACGAAGGCTACACGGAAAAGGAGCTGTTGCGATGTAACGTAAATGACTATTTCCGTTATACCTGGGAGGTCGCATCCAATGATAGATTCCAGGACTTTTCGGCGGTAGCTACTCATTTCGGCATACAGCTTCATGAAAAAGCAGAAGTCCCCCTGGGATTGATTTGTTGTGCGGTAGGAGGTTCAGCAATAAACAACTGGATACCGGAAGATATCTTGAAGCATCATCCGGTTACTCGTTCTTTATATGAGTCCGACTGGTTGTCAAATGAAGATGTATATGTAAATCATAGGAAAAGGTGTCAGAATGCATTTAAGAAAGTGTTACCGGAGAATAAAGCTTTTATCCCCGGTCAATTATCATACCGCTTCATAGCCGAGCCCGGATTTGCGTATGAGGCCTCTTTGGGGAAATTAGGAAGGCTTGGGGTCCGTGGTGTTTTGTGGTACCAGGGAGAATCGGATGCCTATAGCGATAGGTCGGTGATGGGTTATGAAGTCTTGTTTAAAATGCTGGTTGATAGCTGGCGTTTAAACTTTGATGATCCGGACCTGCCGTTTGTTATGATTCAGTTACCCCGGTTTAATTCACCTTATTGGCCTAAAATGAGAAACTTGCAGGAAAAACTATGCAGACAAATGCCCAATGTTCACTTGGTTGGAACAAGAGATTTGGGTGATGAGAAGGAAATCCATTATAAAGGGAAAAAAGTTGTGGGTGAACGTGCTGCATCAATCGTGTTGAACAAAGTATACAAGTAAATTTATAACTATCATGATAAACATTTCAATAAGACTGAGTTTCTTAGCTGTAAAACAAACTCAGAGATATATAATGAGAAAAACAATTTGTCTATTGTTGCTTTCGGGGATATGTTTTTCCTCTATAGCTCAAGCGGCTTCCCCCGAAAAGAGTGGTAAAGAAAGAGATCTTTACAACCGGCTCCAATGGGTAAAACCGGAAGCTGTGCGGCTTGCAATCGATGATATGTCCCACGACAAAACATTTGACAAGGGCACTGCCGAGCAACTATTGATAAAGCTGGAGGAGTTACTTAAACCGGGCTTTGAAGGAATCCTGCAAAACGATCCGGCTGCAATCGCCCGGGGAAAACAAGCATTGGAACTGCAACGGTCTATCCTTTTATCGAACCCGCTGCTGAAAAATGGCAAGATAATAGCCAGCCGCTACAAATTGCCGGGAAATGCGCGGAAAGCCATGACTCCGGAACTGGGAACCCAGCGTAACAACTGGACAAACCAGCAAACAAACAGATACAGAGGATTTGATGCCGAGATTGTCGAGTTGTCGGAATTAAACGATCGATTGTCTATGCGTACGGTATTTAAACCGGCAGACAGTGCCGTTATTGCCGATCTGAAATTGCATTGGGACGGTGAGCACATCATGTTCACCTCTGTCACTTCCGACGACCGTTTAAACGTATTTGAAATAACAACCGCCGGAACAGGCTTTCGCCCGTTGATTGAAACACCGGAGCCCGATCTTGAATTTTATGATGCGACCTATCTTCCCGACGGGCGTATCCTGACCGGTGCAAATGTCGGGTATCACGGCGTACCCTGTATTAACGGGAATGCCCCTGTCGGTAATATGATGCTTTATTCGCCCGGCGATAAAAAGCTTCGCCGCGTTACCTTCGATCAGGATGCCAACTGGAATCCGGTAGTCATGCATAACGGTCGTGTGATGTATACACGCTGGGAATACACAGACCTGATGCATTATTATTCACGTTTTGTCATGCACATGAACCCCGACGGGACCGAACAAAAAGCACTGTTCGGTAGCGGAGCCATGTTCCCTAACAGCACGTTCGATATCCAGCCTTTGCCCGGCCATTCTTCGGCTTTTGCCGGTATTATTTCCGGCCATCACGGGGTGGCCCGTTCAGGCCGTCTGATTTTGTTTGATCCGACAAAGGCCCGCAAAGGAGTGGAAGGCATGCTACAGGAAATACCTTACAGAAACCGCCCCATCGACCCTATAGTGAAAGACAGGCTGGTAGATGGCGTTTGGCCCCAGTTTATCAAGCCTATGCCGGTGAACGACAAATACTTCCTGGTTACTGCCAAACTGTCGCCGGATGCACTCTGGGGTATTTACCTGGTGGATGTGTTCGATAATGTGACTTGTCTGCATGAAGCGGAAGGCGAAGGATATATCAGTCCTGTTCTGGTGAGAAAAAGTCAGACACCGCCGGTTATTCCTGACCGCGTAAAATTATCCGAAAAGGAAGCGACCGTATTTATCCAGGATATTTACGAGGGCGAAGGGTTGCGTGGCGTACCGAAAGGAACGGTCAAGTCGTTGCGTATCCATGCGTATGAATATGCTTATATCAAATCCCCCTCTAACCATGAAGCGATGGGGATACAAAGCGGTTGGGATATTAAGAGGAACCTGGGTACGGTTCCGGTAGAAGAAGATGGCTCGGCCATATTCAAAATACCGGCCAATACGCCTATATCCATTCAGCCGCTGGACCGTGACGGACGCGCTATCCAGTGGATGAGAAGTTGGCTGACAGGCATGCCGGGTGAAATTATATCCTGCGTTGGTTGCCATGAAGACCAAAACAGCATTGCCATCCCCAAGCGAGTGACTGCTTCGACCAAACTGCCTGTCGCATTAACGGCTCCAGAGGGAGGAATCCGACCGTTTACCTTTGATCTTGAAGTACAGCCGGTATTGGATCGCGCTTGTATTGCCTGCCATGACGGAAGCGAAGGTAAGCCGGACTTACGGGGCGGCAAAAAAGATGCGCGTGGTTTCGGAACATCCTACCTGGCTTTACATCCTTACGTACGCCGGCAAGGTCCTGAAGCTGATATGGCAGTGCTCCAGCCTTATGAATACCACGCAAATACCAGCGAATTGATTCGTATGCTGGAAGTCGGTCATCACAATGTCAAACTGACAAAAGAAGAATGGTCGGCGCTGACAAACTGGATTGATTACAATGCCCCCGACAAAGGTATATTCGGTCCGATCAACCCGTTGAAAGGAGTCGATCAATATACACGCCGTATTGAGTTGAGTGAAAAATATGCCGGAAAAAGTGTTTGCTGGAAACAGGAGTTAACCGATTATGCAGCTTATTTGAAAACGAAGGGAACAATAAAGCCTGAACTTCCCGAATCCTTGAAAAGCAAGAAACAGAAGAGTCCCAAAGTAAAAGGGTGGCCTTTTTCTTCCGGCGAAGCACAGGACAAGCAGAAAGCGCTCGGTGAAACCCGCCTGTCGGTAGATGTGGCTCCGGGTATAAAAATCAACTTTGTAAAGATACCGTCAGGAAGTTTCGTGATGGGATGCAATACAGGATCGGCCGACCATGCTCCTGCCGGCAAAGTACGTATTGACAAGCCTTTCTGGATGGCAGAAGTAGAAATTACCAACGAGCAGTATGCAGCATTGGTTCCCGACCACGACAGCCGTTGTGTCGATCAGTTCTGGAAAGATCATACACACGCCGGTTATCCCGCCAACCTCCCCCACCAACCTGTTATACGGGTAAGCTACCGGGATGCTTTGGCTTATTGCGAAACTCTTAGCCGGAAAACAGGTTTGAACATTACGCTTCCTACCGAAGCCCAGTGGGAATGGGCTTGCCGGGCAGGCAGCGATAAGGATTTCTGGTTTGGAGATGCGAATGCCGATTTTGCCGGAAAAGAGAATCTGGCCGATGCCCGCTTATCGGATATGGCAGTCAAAGGCGTCGACCCTAAGCCTATGTCGCACGCAGATGCCTTATTCAAATATTATAACTACCTGCCGAAAGCCGCCGGAGTAAACGACGGTGCAATGATTCAAACGGACTCCAAAGACTATCAGGCCAATCCGTTCGGATTGCATGCCATGCACGGTAATATCGCAGAATGGACACGTTCCGCTTATCTTCCTTATCCGTATAAGGCAAATGCGCAGGAAGAAGGGGAACGATACGTCGTACGTGGAGGTTCCTATCTCGACCGTCCGAAATATTCGACCGCCTATACCCGTAAAGCGTATTACCCCTGGCAAAGGGTGTTTAATGTCGGTTTCCGTGTAATAATCGAACAGTAGATACGACCTGCCACTTCTTATAGGTCACATGGTGACTTCTTATAGGTCATTATGTGACTTATAAGAAGTCATTGTCTTGTTTCTTTGTCGAAGAAGGACTATTTCTTATGCTTAAAATCGTAAGGAAAATCAGACAATGAATAATTATTTTTTATTTAAAACAATAGTAGAAAATATCTTTTCGAACTTTGGTATTGCTTGTTCACATATTCGGAAATACGTTTGTATGCTTTAGCAATATGTTCATTAACCGTTTTTTCACTTATATTTAGCAATTCGGCTATTTCCCTGTTTTTTAGTTTGTCTGCTAGTACCAGACGGAATACTTCTCTGCATTTGGGAGGTAAAGAATTGACGGCATCCTGAATTAATGTACGGTATTCATTGTCAAGTAATTTATTTTCCGGTGTATCGTTTTCCGGTAATATCTCTATTTCATATAAAGAAAGTGACTCCTGTTTTTGAGCATATCCTCTACGTAAATAATGCAAGGCTTGATTTTTAACAGAAGTATAGAGATAACGTTCCGGTTCTTTTACATGTGATAGGGTTTCTCTTTTATTCCACATAACGGTGAATACATCCAAGACGACTTCTTCAGAAGTTTCTTTGGATTGTAAGTAATAGTAAGCCAGGTGGAACATCCTACGGGAGTATCTTTCGAATAATATCCGGAATGCATTTTTATCCCCTTTTATTACTTTGTCAAATAATGAGATGGTTTCTTCTTGATTCATTAAACGTTGTCTCTTTTTATAGAACTGGACTGTAAAAGTAAAACAAATATTTGTAAAAAAAAAATGAGAGGGAATAGGAGTTTTTGGGTTGTTCTGTCATCTTTATAAATAAACAGTGTTATAAAATTATGTCGAACTACAAAAGAATGTGCCATGAACAGTACCTGAAAGAATAAAAAAGAATTAGGAATGTTGACAGTATTCCAAAATTCAGCTTGTTAATCGGTAGAAAAACTACCAAATATAAAACTAATATTTATTAATAGTATGGATAAAACAACATTAAGAAAACAACCTTCACATCTGATGCGTGTATTGTGTCTTTTCTTTCTCCTTAATTTATGCGGTGGAAGTATCATTGCCTCTCAAAACGTAAAACTATCGCTGAATATGTCAAACACAACATTTAGCGATGTTTTTAGAGAGATTGAAAAAAAGACGGGGTATAAATTTGTATATAATACGACTGAAATCAACCAACACGACGTGGTTTCGGTGAATGAGACCAACAAGAATTTGTCTGATATTCTGGCTGGATTATTCAAAAACAAACAAATATCTTTCCGTATATCAAACAAGCATATAGCTTTGTTTAAAACTCAGAAAAAACGAGTGAGCGGAACCGTCCTCGACCCGTTTGGCGAACCGGTTATAGGGGCCAATGTGGTGGAAAAAGGAACCATGAACGGGATTATCACGGATATAAATGGTAAATTTGCTTTAGACGTAGTATCAGGAGCAACGTTAGTAATCTCTTATATCGGTTATACAACGATAGAAGTTCCCGTAGCGAACAAAGAAAATTTGACGATCACCTTGAAAGAAGATACGGAAACGTTGGAGGAAGTCGTTGTTGTGGGTTATGGGACACAAAAGAAAGTGAATCTGACTGGGGCTGTAGAGACTGTGAATACCAAATCTTTAGAGGGAAGATCGCTTCCTAATTTAAGTCAAGCACTACAAGGAAGTGTTAGTGGAGCTAATTTTTCTGTCGGAAACAGTGGTTTTGAGCCTGGGGCTGATATGACCTTTCAGATTCGTGGCCAAGGTGATGCCTATGTGTTAGTGGATGGAGTAGAAACAGATTTATCAAAACTTAATCCGAATGATATAGAATCTATTTCTATTCTGAAAGATGCTGCAGCCGCTGCTGTTTATGGAGCAAAGGCTTCATATGGTGTGGTTCTTGTTACAACTAAATCTGGTAAAAAGGAGTCTAAACCGGTGGTTAATTTTAATGCGAATGTGTCTTATGCGATTAATACACGTATGCCAAGTAAAGTTGATTCATATACTTGGGCTAAAGTCTTAAATGAAGCCGGAGCAAACGGTGGGGGGATTGTTTTTACAGATGAGGTTATAGATCGAATCATTGCTTATCAGAATGATCCTACGCTACCAGAAACCGTTGCAGATGGAGCAGGATGGGCTACAACGAACAAATCAAACGCAAATAATGACTGGTATGATATTTATTTTGGTGGGACCGTGAATAATCAGGAAAGCGTATCTGTTAAAGGTGGTGGAAAAAAAGCCTCCTATTATGTTTCAGCCGGACATGTATATAACGGTAGTACACTCCAGTTTGGAGAAGATAACTTTAGAAGATACAACACTGTCGCTAAAATAGATGTAAAGCTTGCTGACTGGTGGGATTTTTCTGTAAATAACAGGTTTATGAATTCTAACCGTATCAGACCAAATTTAGATAGTCAGGGAGACTATCCTTTATTATTCCACTTTGCAGCAAACAAAATGCCAACCGTACCTCAATTTAATCCGTCTGGATATAGAAATTATACGTCTATGATACCTTTGCTGGAAGATGGGGGAAATGATAAGACTGTTACCAATGAATTTGTGCAACGTTTTGCTACGGAAATACGTCTGTTGAAAGGATTTAAAGTTAATGCTGATTATACGGTTAAATATAATACGCTTGCTTTTACTTCCGATAACTTTACATGTTATTCTGATATGGTAGATGGTAGTTTTGTTGCTCAAGGAACAACGGTGCCTTCTTATGTAAACAAATATCAACAGCAACAAATGTATACATCATTTAATGTGTATGGCTCTTATGAATTTGATATCAATAAAAATAATTTTGCCATAATGGCAGGTGCACAAAGAGAAAATCAACGTACTGAAAGAATAACCGGTCGTAAAGATGGAATAGTTTCAAATGATGTTCCTTCTTTTTCAACTTCGACAGGTAATATTTATTCATTAACCGATGCTTTGTCTCATTTATGCAGAATGGGGTATTTCGCACGTATTAATTATAATTATGCAAATCGATATTTGCTGGAGATTAATGGTCGTTATGATGGAACATCCGTTTTTGCGCATGGTAATCGTTGGGGATTTTTCCCATCTATTTCAGCTGGTTGGAATATTTCAAATGAGAAATTTTTCGATAATATATTAAGTTCTATTAATAATTTAAAGTTAAGACTATCTTGGGGTAGTCTGGGTAATCAGAATGTAGATGCTTATCAAGACCTGGCTTTAATGGGCTTGAAAACCAATCTGTCATGGCTAATAAATGGAGAAAGGCCCTCTTACGCTACCCAGCCCAATTTGGTGAACACAGAATTGACTTGGGAGAAGTCAAATACATTTGATGTAGGTCTGGATATGAGTTTCCTTAATGGAAGGTTAGCTGTTTCAGGTGATTGGTATCAACGTAATACTTATAATCGTTTAGGACCGGCTGAAGCTTTACCTGCTGTATTAGGTCAAACAATTCCTCAAATGAACAATGCAGAATTACGTACTAACGGATGGGAGTTGTCAGTGTCTTGGAAAGATCAGGTCACGAAAGACTTTTCATATTCTGTATCTGCCATGTTATATGATTATTATTCGGAAGTAACGAAGTATAACAACCCGACTAATATTTTAACTACTTATTACAAAGGTTCTCGTATAGGTGATATTTGGGGGTATACTTCAAATGGACTTATTCAATCAGACGAAGAAGCTACAGAGATAACAAATTCAGGCTATCAAAAACAATTTTATGCTACTTGGAATAAAGGTGATGTAAAATATGAAGATCTAAATGAAGATGGAGTCATTAATAATGGGAATAACACACTTGATGATCATGGAGATCTATCAATTATAGGAAATTCTTCTCCTCGCTATCAATTTGCATTGAATCTGGGTGCTAAGTATAAAAATCTAGATTTTAGTATGATGATGCAAGGTGTTGGTAAACGGGATGTATGGTTCGGTACAAATAATGGTGCTTATTGGGGTATTATGAAGTGGAATCAGTCTTCGCTTAATAAAGGACGTCAGCTTGATTACTATCGTGATCAAGAAGCTACTACATATGTTGGTTTAGGATTGAATACTGATGCTTACTTTGCTCGACCATATAATAATGATTCTATGAATAATAAAAATAGACAGACTTCAACACGGTATTTACAAAATGGTGCCTATTTACGTTTTAAGAATATTCAAATAGGTTATAATTTACCTGAAAAGTTTATTTCCAAAATAAATCTGAGTAAAGTCAGATTCTATTTTTCAGGAGAGAATCTAGGGGTAATAACCGGTAACTTCCCGGATTATATGGATCCGGAAACAGCAACTCAAGGATATAA
Organism: Parabacteroides caeci; assembly: GCF_023656795.1. Lineage (NCBI taxonomy): Bacteria > Pseudomonadati > Bacteroidota > Bacteroidia > Bacteroidales > Tannerellaceae > Parabacteroides > Parabacteroides caeci. The sequence continues at coordinate 30,445 of NZ_JAMOKT010000031.1, read as the reverse complement.
TAATCAAGGAGGTAAAAGTATGAATCCTCAGGCTAGCTATTCTTTTGGCATTGATGTTGAATTTTAAAAAATGAGATTATGAAAAATGAATATTTAATTATAGGTCTATTGAGTTCTCTTTTACTTATGTTTGTCTCATGTGAAGACATATTGGATAAAGAGCCTCTTGATAAAATTTCTAATGACGCATATTGGAAAAAAAGTAGTGATTTAGACGGTTATGTGGTCCAGTTTTATCCAAACCTTGTTTCTGGCGGATATACAAGTAATTTTGGGACAGATGCTTCATCCGGAAGTGATAATGCGATTTACAAAGTTTCTGCTGATAATACGATGAACGGTGCCCGAGCAATTTCTACTGTTGCGTCTACAACTGTTTGGAATTGGTCTACAATAAGCTCTATTAATACATTTTTTGAAAATTGCAACAAATGTGAAGATGATCCTGCCCTTTGGAAACATTATTTGGGAGAAGCTTATTTTTTTCGGGCATGGCAATATTTTTCAAAAGTCAAAAGTTATGGAGATGTCCCTATTTATAAAACAACTTTAAATATGTCTTCTCCTGAATTGTATAATCCACGGGATAAAAGAACGGATGTTGTTGACTTTATTCTGGATGATTTAGATCAGGCAATTGAAAATCTGAATTATTTAAAGGATGTAAATGGTGGATCTAACCGTCTTTCTAAAGAAGCCGCATTAATTTTTAAATCACGAGTAGCTTTATATGAAGGTTCTTGGCAAAAATATCATAAGGGAACTGATTTTGCTACCGAAGGTGCTGATTATTTGAAGTATTTCAAAATAGCCTATGAGACAGTAGAAGAATTACAGACACCGGGAAAATATACTGTAGGCACATATGGTAACTCAGCTAAAGATTATGGAGAGATGTTTGGCCAGGATGATATGAGTAAAAACAGCGAAGTGGTCCTCTGGAAAGCTTTCAATAAAGATGCAGGGTTAAAGCATGAGCTACAAGCTTATACAACAAAGGAAACAGATGGTAGAGCAGCCACCTTGTCATTTGTTCAATCTTTCCTGGATAAAAATGGGGAACCGTTTGATTGGCAGAATGTAATTAGCACATATAAAGGAAATGCATTTCTTTCTTATCTTCAAGAATATGCAGACCCTCGTTTATCACAAACGATATGGATGCCCGGTGATTTAATGTGTAGCAATAATAAATATGGCGAGTATCATTTCGTAAAACCCAATGTGGATAAATCAAGTGTTTCTTTATGTTCTACAGGTTTTCAAATCAAAAAAGGAGCTAATCCACTGTCGGATGGTGCCGGATCTACCTATGGTGCCGGTTGTGAAACAGGTTTAATCGTATTCAGATATGCAGAAGCTCTGTTAAACTATGCTGAGGCTAAGTATGAATATGATGGAAATGTGGATTATGATAAATCCATTAATTTATTGAGAAGAAGAGTTGGAATGCCAGACTTTAAAGTTATTCATGATTCGAATGCAAAACAGTTTTCAGATTATGGTTATGAAATTTCTGATGAATTATTTGAAATTCGAAGAGAACGTAGAGTTGAATTAGGGCAGGAAGGTTATCGGACTGATGATTATAAACGTTGGGCAGCACATAAATTATTTCAAGGAAAACGGCCATTGGGATATCCTTTTTTGAAGTCGGAATTTCCTAATGCTAAAAATATATACACAACTGAGGATGGGTTACTTGACCCATTTAACAAAGTACTTCCAAATGGATATAAATTTGATGAAAATCGAGATTATTTGGATTGCATTCCTACTAACGAGATAACATTGAATTCAAAGTTGTTACAGAACCCTGGTTGGTAATTTGAGCCTAATTGTTAACAGGGAATATTCATAAAAATATTCCCTGTTAACAAACTTGAAAATTGCATTTTAATTTGTATAAAAGATTAAAACGATTTATATATGAATACCAAATTGTATATTTTTTTATTCTTTTTGTGTTGTTTTGAATTACAAGCGGAAGAATTTTGTCCAAATGACACATTGAGTTATAAACAGATAGAACAAGGAAGTTTAAACTTATATGTATTCTATCCTGATAATCAAAAAGCAGGAGTAAATCGTCCTGCTATTATTCTTTTTTTTGGAGGTGGATGGAACGGTGGATCTCCATCCCAGTTTTATCAGCAATGTGCATATTATGCTTCCTGTGGATTTGTTGCAATTTCTGCAGAATATCGAGTTATAAGTAAACATCATACAACTCCTTTTGAATGTGTAATGGATGGAAAATCTGCGATACGATATGTAAGAGAAAATGCATTAAAAATAGGCGTTGATCCTGATAAGATTATTGCAGGAGGAGGCTCAGCGGGAGGCCATGTAGCAGCTTGTACAGCGATGATTGATGGTTATAATGAAGAAGATGCTTCCATTTCTTCAAAGCCAAATGCAATGGTTCTTTTTAATCCGGTATTGGATACAACAAAAAAAGGGTATGGAGCATCGAAGCTAAAAGGAAAAGAAATAGAACTTTCTCCTAATCATCACATAAAGAACGGTTTACCTCCTACAATTGTCTTTCATGGAACAAGTGATAAAACCGTCCCCTATGAAAATGCTACTTTTTTTGTTTCTAAAATGAAGAAAGCCGGGAATAAATGTGAGCTTATTTCAGTAGAAGGTGCAGACCATGGCTTTTTTAACGGTTCTTTTTTTCGTCCTAAAAATGATGACACAAATTTTAATTTGACAATGAAAGAATCTGTTCGTTTTTTGTCTGAATGTTTAAATCTTCATGATCGTATAAAATAGAAAGGAAGAATCTGTTATAAACAATAAAACTGAAAAACATGAACTTTTTAAGGAAATCGATCTATTTATTTAGCAGTCTTGTTTTTTGTCCTCAAATTATGCTGGCACAAAAAAAGATTCCTGTCAAACCGAACATTTTATTTATTTTAATTGATGATTTAGGTAAGGAATGGATCAGCACATATGGCGCAGAAAATATAGAAACACCGGTATTCGATTCCTTGAGTAAAACAGGTATTACTTTTACTAATTGCTATTCGATGCCACAAAGTACTCCTTCTCGTGTGTGTTTACTAACCGGTCAATATCCTTATCGAAATGGATGGGTAAATCATTGGGATGTCCCACGCTGGGGTGCTGGTGCACATTTTGACGAAACATGTAATCCTTCTATCCCTGATATGATACGAAAATCCGGTTATGTGACGGCTGTTGCAGGTAAATGGCAACTAGATGATTTTAGAGTAGAACCTGATGCAATGAACCGGGTTGGATTTGATGAATATTGTATGTGGACAGGATATGAAACTGGAGTACCGGAGTCAAAGAATAGATATTGGGATCCTTATATTCATACTAAATCGGGAAGTAAAATATATCAAGGGGAGTTCGGCGAGGATATTTTTTCAAACTTTTTGATAGATTTTATGCGCAAGCATGGAAAGGGAGATAAACCAATGTTTATGTATTATCCTATGTGTTTAGCCCATACACCTCTAACTTCTACTCCTCATGAACCAAATGTAAAGGGAAAAATGGAATGTCATAAAGCAATGGTTCGATATGTTGATTATACGATAGGTAAATTGGTTTATGAACTCGAACATTTGGGGCTACGGGAAAATACAGTTATAGTAGTAACTACAGACAATGGAACATCAGGTGATATAATAGGAAAACGAAATGGAATGGATATAGCTGGAGGAAAATCAAAAACAACAGAAGCCGGAATCAATGCTCCTTTGGTAATTAGTTGTCCATCTTTTATTGATCAAAATGTAATAACAGATGTTTTAGTTGACTTTACGGATTTTTTTCCAACATTTGCAGAAATGGCAGAAGCCAAATTATTAGAAGAGTATATCTATGATGGAAAATCATTTTATCCTTACTTAAAAGGGGAAACAGATTATATTCCTCGTTCTTGGATAATGGGAATGGGAGGACATAATAATGCAAAAGTAAGTAAAAAAGGAGTTGAGAATCAGTATGTATTCCGTGACCGAGTCATTCGTGACAAACAGTATAAGTTGTACATCTCCCCTAAAAAGGAACCCGTAAAGCTATTTGATTTGTTGAAAGATCCGTATGAAAAGAACAATATTATCGGAGAAGATGAAATGACAAGTGTGATAGAAAAGTTACAATTACCACTTGAATCGATGTTTAAACAAGATTCAGATCCTACATACAATCCAAATCCTGCTCAAGAATGGGATATACAAGTAAGTGTAGAATCCCAGACATGGAAAATAAACTATTAAATTTCAATAATTTATATAAAATAGAAAATGAAGATGATGATAAAAAATACGACTTTACTATTAGGCTGTAGTACTTTTTTGAGCTGTTTAGCTTCTTCTTTTAGTCTAAGTGCAAAAAGTAATACTCCCAATATTGTTCTTATCATGGCTGACGATATGGGATATGCTGACTTTGGATGCTATGGTAATACAATCAATAAAACACCTCATATCGATCGGTTGGCAGAGAAGGGAATGAAGTTTACAGATTTTCATACGAATGGTGCTGTATCCAGTCCTACTCGAGCCGCTTTAATGACAGGGCGTTATCAACAATATTATGGAATAGAGGGGGTAATAACGGCAGCCAACCATCGTAAAACAGGATTAGATCCTTCTGCTACAACTATTGCAAAGTTACTTCGCGCCAATAATTACGAAACTGTGATTTATGGTAAATGGCATTTAGGGTATCAGAAAAAGTTTAATCCTATTCATTTGGGGTTTGATCAATTTGTGGGTTATGTTTCTGGTAATATTGATTATTTTAGTCATATTGACCAAGAAGGGTATGAAGACTGGTGGCATCAAGATCAATTACATCCGGAAGAAGGGTATACAACGCATTTGATAACTGATTATGCGGAACGTTATCTAAAACAAAAACATGATAAACCTTTTTTCCTTTATTTACCATTCGAAGCCTGTCATGGACCCTGGCAAGGTCCTAATGATGAAGCAATAAGGCTTATAAAAGAGGGGAAATATGAAACATATGACGGTCGCAAAGATATTAAAACTGCTTATAGAGAAATGGTAGAATCTTTAGACGAATGTGTTGGCAGAATAGTTAAAACCCTAGAAGAAAATGGTTTATCTGACAATACTTTGGTTTTATTTTTCTCTGATAATGGTGGAGCTAAATTATCAGATAACTCGCCTTGGTCTGGATATAAAGGTTCTCTGTTAGAAGGTGGTCATCGTGTGTCTTTTATTGCTCATTGGCCTCAACAAATAAAAGCTGGTTCTGTTTCAAATGAAACAATTATGTCAATGGATATATTGCCTACACTTTGCGAGGCAACTTCAACCCCATTGGAAGGAGTATTTGACGGACATAGTTTTTTATCTGTTTTGAAGTCTAATGACATGATGCCAGAACGTATTTTGTTTTGGCGTACAGGTAATGCTGTTTGTGCTCGGCAAGGGAGTTGGAAGTTAACATTAAATAGAAAGACGGGGCATGGTTCCTTAGTTGATTTGTCTGTTGATGTAAAAGAAAAAAATAACTTATGGAATCAATATCCGGAAAAGGTTGAATCATTGCGAAAAGCTATAGAGCAATGGGAAGCGGGTTTTAAAGAGGTTAAACAATTTTCGGACCGAAGTATTCCGGGTGGAGCAATGGATACTGGGGTTTCTTGGCAATTGATAGTTGAAAATTCTCAAATAGGTTAAAGATAAATGCAGATTAAAAAATTAGAATATGATAAAAAGAATTATTTTATTCGTTTTGATTTTATGTGCTATTGTGAGTCCGTTTAAAGCTCAAAAATCATCTTATCCTTTTCAAAATCCGAATTTACCCTTGGATGTTCGCATAAATGATCTGGTTTCCAGATTAACCTTGGAAGAGAAAGTTCAACTAATGAAGCATAAATCTCCTGCAATTGAAAGATTAGGTATTCCTGCTTACAATTGGTGGAATGAAGCCTTACATGGTGTTGCACGAACATCTGAGAAAGTAACAGTTTTTCCACAGGCTATTGGACTGGCTGCCACATTTGATGTTAAGGGGATGGAAAGGTGTGCAGATATGATCTCTTCAGAAGGGAGGGCTTTGTTCAATGAAGATTTACAATCTGGAAAAACCGGGACAATCTATAGAGGGTTGACTTATTGGACACCGAATGTTAATATATTCAGGGATCCTCGTTGGGGAAGAGGACAAGAAACGTATGGAGAAGACCCTTATTTAACTTCAAAAATGGGAGTTGCAATGGTTAGAGGCTTAGAAGGGAATGATTCAATTTATTTAAAGGCTGTTGCTTGTGCAAAACATTATGCAGTACATAGTGGACCAGAGCATAATCGCCATTATTTTAATGCAACCGTATCTCAGTTTGATCTGTGGGATACGTATCTTCCAGCTTTTAGAGAGTTGGTTACAAAAGCGAAGGTGCACGGTGTCATGTGTGCTTATAATCGCCTGGATGGACAACCGTGTTGTGGTCATAATGAATTGTTAATACATATTTTACGAGATCAATGGAAGTTTGATGGTTATGTTACCTCGGACTGCTCGGCGATTAAAGATTTTGCCAATCATCATAAAACGCATGTGAATAATATAGAAGCTGTTAGTGATGCTGTCTTGAAAGGAACAGATTTAGAATGTGGAAATTTATATCAATTATTGGAGCAAGGAGTAAAACAAGGTTTGATTTCAGAGCGTATGATCAATGTTTCTGTAGCCAGACTCTTTACAATCCTTTTTAAAATAGGTATGTTTGATCCGGAAGAAAAAAATCCTTATTCTTCTATTTCACGGGATATAATAGAGTGTGATGCACATAAAGCTCAGGCTTACGAAATGGCCAGAGAATCAATGGTTTTATTAAAAAACAAAAAGAATATATTGCCTCTTAATCAAAAGAAAATAAAAAAAATAGCATTGATAGGTCCAAATGCAGACGCTCCCTTGACTTTGTTGGCTAATTACTATGGCACACCGAGCGAGATTATAACTCCATATAAAAGTTTGCAAAAGCGTTTTGGAAATAAAATTCAGATAGATTATATAAAAGGAACTGATGTTGTGGATAAACTGAAAAATGGTCCATCCTTTTCCGAAATTCTAACTAGAGCTAAACGTTCAGATGTTATTGTTTTTGTATCGGGTATAAATGCTAATTATGAAGGAGAAGCAAGTGATGCAGGTGCAGGGGGATATGCCGGATTTACAAGTGGAGATCGCACAACGATGAAACTGCCGACTGTACAAACTGAATTAATCAAGGAACTAAAAAAAACAGGACGTCCTATAATACTCGTTAATATGTCAGGTTCTGTAATGAGCTTTGAGTGGGAAAGTCAGAATGTAGATGCTATTATACAAGCTTGGTATGGTGGGCAAGCTGCTGGAGATGCTATTACTGACATTCTTTTTGGAGATTATAATCCGGCGGGACGTATGCCAATAACGACTTATATGAATGATAATGATTTGCCTCCTTTTGAAGATTATTCGATGCAAAATCGGACTTATCGTTACTTTAAAGGGGATGTACGGTATCCATTTGGTTATGGTTTAAGTTATACCCGGTTTTCATATGAAGTTTTGCCACATGATTCAATTATTGAAACAGGAAAAGAATACAAAATTCAAGCAAAAGTGACAAATACGGGAGATAGAGATGGCGATGAAGTTGTTCAATTATATGTGAGACATTCCAATGATAATACTCGTCCAATACCTATCTGTTCTCTTAAAGGTTTTGATAGGATACATCTGAAAAAAGGGGAAAGCCGAATTGTATCATTTATCCTCACTCCAGAGGAACTTGCTTTAACCAACAGTGATGGAACAACAGTACAAAGTGAAGGTTCTATGGATATTTATATAGGAGGAGGGCAACCTTATAAATCTGAAGGGGTTTTTTATTCTTTGGATATAAAAGGAGAATCTTATCAGGTTTTCTGATATTTTGTTTAGTCCTGTTTAAATTTTGTTGGTGTATTTAATATAAACAAGTTAAGAGTATAATATTAAACATAAAAAGTAGAGAATGAATACAGGGATTGGAAAAAATATTTTTTTGCTGATATGTTTTTTTTGTGTGGTAAGTCGAGGTACAAGTCAAAATGATTATAGTTTTTATGTTAATCCTTTTATAGGAGCAAGTACGAGTACTCATAAAGCCGGAGCATATCATGGATTGGGCAAAACCTTTCCGGGAGCAACGACACCTTTCGGCATGGTACAAGTAAGCCCTAATACCATTACAGGAGGAGACAATGGTTCAGGATACAGTTATGAACATGAAACAATAGAAGGGTTTGCTTTTACACAAATGAGTGGAGTTGGATGGTTCGGAGATTTGGGTAATTTTTTAGTTATGCCTACAATTGGAAAACTATATACGAATTCAGGAAAAGAAGGAGGGATAAAAGGATATCGTTCATATTATGATAAAACAACAGAAGTTGCTCGGGCCGGTTATTATAAAGTAGTTCTTTCTGATAGCCAAATATTGGTAGAAGCAACAGCTGCGCCTCATAGTGGTATGCTACGTTTCACTTTCCCAGAAAATGCCCGGTCTCGTATACAAATAGACTTGGCTCGTCGTGTTGGTGGTACTTCAACCTTCCAAGAGTTTCGTAAAGTGGATGATTTTACAATAACGGGAAAAATGTGTTGTACACCTGATGGAGGCGGTTGGGGAAATGGTGCCGGGAAAGCTGACTATATTGTCTATTTTTATGCTCAGTTTTCGAAACCGCTAAAAACTTTTGGTGTATGGGATGCTCTAGTTCCGAACGAACAAGTCCGAAAATTAAAATGGGCAGGTAGCCAGGATTTGCAGGATTTAGCATCTGAAGCGAATGTGGTTATGTCTCCTGATTTTTATGCAGGAAAGCACATCGGCTTTTTTACAGAGTTTTCAACGTTTGAAAACGAACAAGTATTAATGAAAACCGGTATTTCGTTCGTAAGCGAAGACGGAGCACGTAAAAATCTCGAATCAGAAATAAATAATTGGGACTTCGATGCATTACAGTCAAAAACAGTTGATTTGTGGAATCAAAATCTTTCTAAGATACAAATATCCGGAGGTACATATGATGAAAAAGTAACTTTTTACACAGCTCTTTATCATACAATGATTGACCCGAGAATATTATCAGATGTTGATGGGAACTATCCGGGACCGGGGCAAAAGGTTTATTATTCTGAAGATTTTACAAAACGAACGATTTTTAGTGGATGGGATGTTTTTAGAAGCCAGATGCCATTACAAACAATTATTAATCCTGATTTAATAAATGATGTTTTATCTTCTCTTTTGACATTAGCAGAACAAAGCGGAAAGCACTATTTTGAACGTTGGGAGTTTTTTAATGCTTATAGTGGATGTATGTTAGGTAATCCTGCTATATCAGTTTTAACAGACGCTTACGTAAAAGGTATTATACCACAATTAGATATAGAGAAAGCCTATCAATACGCAGATACAACTTCTCAACTGTTTGGAAATGTCAAATATGGTTATACCCCGAATCCGGCAGGTGTTTCTAAAACATTAGAATATGCTTATACTGAATGGTGTATGTATTGTTTAGCTAAAGCTTTGGGTAAGGATGAAGATGCTCAGAAATATTTTAATCTATCTTTATCGTATGAAAATATTTATGATCCGGATAAAAAAACTTTCCGTCCACGTGATACAGAAGGTGTTTTTATTGCTTGGCCCAGCAAAGGTAAGTTACAAGGATGGTATGGTTGTATTGAGAGTAATTTATTACAACAAGAATGGTTTGTTCCACATAATATAACAGGATTGATAAAATTAAAGGGGGGGGAAGATAATTTAATTTTAGAGTTAGACTCAATGTTTGCTTCTACTCCTACCCATTTGTTGTGGAATCCATATTATAATCATGCTAATGAAGTTGTACATCATATTCCTTTTTTATATAATCGTCTTGGACAACCTTGGAAAACTCAATATTGGGTACGTCATATCTGTAAAAATGCTTATCTGAATAAAGTGGAAGGTTTGGTTGGGAATGAAGATGTTGGACAAATGTCAGCTTGGTATGTTTTAGCTTCTTGCGGACTATATCCTATTTGTCCTGGAGATACAAGGTATGAAATAACAAGTCCTACATTTAGTGAAATATCTATTCGTTTGGACAATGGAAATATGTTTACAATAAAAGCAACAGGAAATAGTAAAGAGAATGTTTATATTCAATCTGCAAAATTGAATAACAAGACATATCCATATTGTTATTTAGATTATAGTGATATAATGAAAGGTGGAAAGTTAGAGTTAGAAATGGGAGATTCCCCAAATAAAGATTGGGGAATTCAGAAAAAATAAGAAACTATTTTAGTAAACAGTGCGTTGGTAAGGTAAGGTTAGATTGGATGAAAAAAACAAAAATGATATTTTTTCATATGAAGAATAGGAGTTTTTTGTTTCTCTTGTCATCTATTAAATAAAAGACATAGAATAATGAACAATAATACAGATAAAATAGAGGATCTATTAAGTAGGACACGATTTAAATCGCTTCCGTTTAATGAAACGGAAATGTACGAACTCTTAAATGAGAGGATAGATAAACCGCTCATTATATCTTATTTTCAAAAAGATAATAACCGATGGAAATATTTGTTTGTCGCTGCATCTTTAGCCTTACTTATAGTTTTGTCCATACATCTAATAGGCAATGAACCAAAGCAAACGCTTGTTTATTATGAAACAACGGCAGTGCCAGACGCAAAAACAAAAATAATTTTACCCGATAGCAGTGTGGTTTGGCTAAATGCTAATGCCTGTTTGCGTTATCCGCGGGAGTTTTTAGGACAGCAACGAGAAGTAGAGATAAACGGAGAAGCCTTTTTTGAAATCCGTAAGGATGAAAATAAGCCTTTTATTGTGCAATCTGATGGGATAAACATACGGGTACTGGGAACTTCTTTTAATGTTGTTGCGCCAAAAAGTTCAGATATAGTAGAAGTCACTTTACTGAATGGCTGTATCGCTTTATTTAAGGAATTCAATCGCTCTGAGATTGCAGATAAAATTTTACATCCGGGGCAACGGGCGCTTTTCCATAAATCCAGTAATAAGATGGAAGTTAGTGATATTCGTACTGAGAACTCCATATCTTGGGTGACAAGACAGTTTATATTTAAAGAAAACTCATTGGAAGAAATTTCTGCAGAGTTGGAGCGAGCCTTTCATGTAAAAATACATATAGAAAATGAAACAATGAAGAAGCATACTTTCAATGCTGATTTCACAGATAATGAAACATTGGATGAAATTTTGTCTATCCTTCAGATTGTAGCTCGTTATAAAATAGAAAAGCGGAAAGGTGAGATTTTCCTTAAATAAATATAAATTATCAAAGTATAAAAAAGAAAGCTAATGAACAGTACCTAAAATAAAGAAAAAGAATTGGGAATGTTGACAGCATTCCCAAATTCAGATTGTTAATCGGTAGAAAAACTACAAGTATAAAACTAATATTTACAAAGGTATGGATAAAAAATTATTTATTCGACAAAAAGATTTTACAGAATGAAGAATTTGTATTTTTTTAGAACAAGAGTAACATTTCGGATACGAGTATTATCTTCACTCCTGTTCCTTGATCGAGGATATTCTAAACGATTTGATACGTAGAAAAGTAGCGGAACTACATGAAAAGACAGATCATAGTGTAAGATTTGTCCTGTCACAAACCTCTACTGTTTTGAAAATATATTAATTACACAAATATTAAAATACCAAATTCAAATGAAAAAAAGAATGTTACTTACTTTGCCATTAGTTGCTATATCTTCTAATTGTATAATTGCCCAACAAAATTCGAAACCCAATATTGTTTTCATTTTTGCTGACGATTTGACAATGGATGGCTTGGGTAGCCAGAATAAAGATGTCTCCACTCCTAATTTAGATGAATTAAAGAATGAAGGTGTGTTTTTTTCACATACATTTAATCAAGGAGCTTGGGGAGGAGCGGTATCTGTAGCCAGTCGCTCTATGCTTAATACCGGAAAGTATTTGTGGAAAGCTGCTTCATACAATAATTCTAACAAACAGTTTCAAAACAATGGTAATTGGCCAGAAGGTGTGACTCCTTATGCTTCAGAAAAAGCTCAACCGGGAAAACATTGGGGTGAATATATGAAAGAGGCAGGTTATACTACCTACTTCACGGGAAAATGGCACGTTCACACTAAGAAGGCAGAACAAGCATTCGATTATGTTGCTCATGAACGTCCCGGAATGCCTAATCAAACTAAAGAACGCTATGATAGGAAGTTTTTAGAAAATGAACCTGATACTTGGTTGCCCTACGACACAACCAAGCAAGGCTATTGGAAAGGAGGAAAACATTGGAGCGAGGTTTTGGCTGATGATGCTTTACAGTTTATAGATATGACAAAGCAAGATGAAAATCCATTTTTTATGTACTTGGCATTCAATGCACCACATGATCCAAAACAATCACCAAAGGAATACATTGATATGTATCCGGTAGATAAGATATCCATTCCTAAAACATTTATGGAAAAATATCCTTTTGCCGATCATATCGGATGCAGCAAGGATTTAAGAGACGAACAATTGGCTCCTTTTCCACGCACAAAATATTCAGTTAAGAAAAACAGACAGGAATATTATGCTTTAATCACCCATATGGACGAACAGATTGGAAAAATTATCAAAGCATTAAAAACTTCAGGAAATTGGGATAATACTTATATAATTTTTACTGCCGACCATGGTTTGGCTGTAGGAGACCACGGATTTATGGGTAAACAAAATATGTATGACTCTAGCGTACGTGTCCCTATGATCGTAACCGGTCCAGGAGTAAAAAAGGGAAAAACAATCGATCATTTTGTTTACTTACAAGATGCAATGGCTACGTCTATGGATATAGCAGGAAGTAATAATTTAAGTGATATCGATTTTCAATCGTTTCTTCCATTGCTTCAAGGAGAAAAAGTAAAAACACGTGATGCTGTGTATGGAGGATATATAGGTTTGCAACGTATGGTTCGTACAAAGAAATATAAAATGATTATTTATCCGCTGATAAATATTGTACGCTTATATGATATTGAAAAGGATCCGTTAGAAATGATAGATTTGGCAGGCAACCCCAAATACCGTAAAGTAATGGACAACCTGTTTGTTAAGTTTGAAGCACTTCAAGAAGAAGTTTGCGATCCTTTGGATGTCAAACCTTATTATAATCGATTTATCAACAAAAATAAGTAAAATGAATAAAAAAAGTCAGCTGTTATTTGGTGCATTGTCGTGTTTTTTTTTGCATGGTTATTCACAAAACGAAGAAAATCGTCCCAATATAATCTTAATCATGGCTGATGATTTAGGCTGGGGTGATGTAGGATTTAATGGAAATAAGATAATAAAAACACCTAATTTGGATGCTTTAGCTAAAGAAGGAACTGTTATGGATTGGTTTTATTCTGCAGCTCCGGTTTCATCTCCAACACGTGCAAGTGTATTAACCGGCAGGCATCCTTTTCGTTCCGGGGTATTTCATGCAAATGTAGGAATTTTGAGACCAGAAGAAATTACTTTACCTGAAATATTAAAAGAAAAAGGATATACATCTGGCCATTTTGGTAAATGGCATTTAGGGACACTTACCGACAAAGAAAAAGATGCGAACCGTGGAGGTAGCAAACATCCTGAATTATTTAATCCACCATCCGAACATGGATATGATGAAGCTTTTGTTTCAGAATCGAAAGTTCCTACTTATAATCCGATGCTTTGTCCTGTAAAGCCAGAAAATCGTTTTTGGGATTATTCTGCGGTATTGGATTCTTCACGAAGTTTTGGTACACATTACTGGAATATAAAAAGTGAAAAAGTAACTGACAATTTAAGCGGAGACGATTCTCGTATTATCATGGATAGGGTAATACCTTTTATTGATCAAGCTGTAGCTAAAAACACTCCTTTTTTAAGTGTAGTTTGGTTTCATGCACCTCATTTGCCTTGTGTGGCAGGACCGGAACATAGAGCTATGTATCAAGAGTATGAGCTAGATAAACGTAACTATTATGGTTGCATCACTGCTTTGGATGAACAGGTTGGGCGTTTGGTTCGTTATTTGAAAGATAGAGGAATTTATGAAAATACATTGTTGTTCTTTTGTAGTGATAATGGACCAGAAAGAGATGTGCCCGGGACTGTCGGCAATTTTAGAGAGCGTAAACGCTCGTTACATGAAGGCGGTATAAGAGTCCCCGCCTTAGCTGTTTGGCCTGGTAAAATAAAGGGAGGAAAGCATTTGTCTACACCTTGTGTAACTTCTGATTATCTACCTACAATTGCCAGTTTGTTACAAATCCCATTATCACATAAAATCGATGGTGAAAATATAATGCCCCTGCTTCTTGAAAAAAAAGATAAGAGGCAAAATTCTATTGTTTTCTGTTCCGATGTTCAGGCAGCAGTAGTTGATGGTGATTATAAACTTTATTGTAAAAAAGGTCAATATGAATTATTCCATATAGCTAAAGATCCCTATGAAAAAAATAATATCATTTCTGTAGAAACGATGATTTCTGATAAAATGAAAGAAAAGCTGCAATCTACATTGAAAGACTTTCAAAACTCATTCGAAGGGGAAGAATATGGACGATCTTCATACAATCGGGTTAAGCAAGACTGGCATGATGTAATGAATCATTAAAAATGGTAGATAGATAATTGGGTAGATATTAAATTATTATTAGTGAAATATGATGGAAAAAAAATATCATTTGTTTTTGGGGATTAATTTACTGTTCACCTTTATATGTTGCTCGTCACCTGAAGTAGAGGTAGGAACTTTGGATGTGATACCTCAACCCTATGAAGTAACTCAAGATACTGTTGAAAAACCGTTTGTGATCGACAAGAATACTGTGGTTTACGTGCCAACTAGGAATGAGTCCATGAAGCGTATAGCCAACTTTCTGATCTCGTATGTCGATGAGTTGTCAGGTATAAAAATGTCTTTGGTTGCAAAGCAGCCGAATAAAAACGCCATTCTATTAGAGGTGTCTGAGGAAGTAACAGAAAAGGAAGGATATCGGATGCTGGTGTCTACTGACTTGATTACAATAAAAGGAGGTAGTGAAAATGGTCTGTTTTATGCCGTACAGACTCTTTTTAAAGCTTTACCAAAAGTGAGAGGTACGGAAAAATTAGCCGCTGTTCCTGTTGGGAATGTTGAGGATTTTCCTCGTTTCGCATATCGTGGTTTTATGATTGACGTCGGTCGTCACTTTTTCCCTGTCTCTTATATGAAGCGAATGATCGATATGATGGCTTTACATAATATCAATTATTTCCATTGGCATTTGTCGGAAGACCAGGGATGGAGAATTGAGATTAAGAAATATCCGAAGTTAACGGAAATAGGTTCGACTCGCGATTCTACAATAATCGATAGTAAGACAAATAAATATGACAGGATACCTCATAAAGGATTTTATACGCAAGATGAGGTGCGTGAAATAGTACGTTATGCTGCCGATCGTTTTATTACGGTAATCCCGGAAATTGACATGCCCGGACACATGATGGCAGCTCTTGCCTCTTATCCTGAGTTGGGTTGTACGGGAGGTCCTTATAGTGTGCCGTGCAAATTTGGTGTGTTCAAAGATGTTCTTTGTGCCGGTAACGATCAGACTTTGCAATTTTGTAAAGATGTTTTAGAAGAGGTTATGGCTATTTTTCCTTCTGAGTATATTCATATTGGTGGTGATGAATGTCCGAAAGCTCGTTGGAAAGAATGTCCGAAATGTCAGGCTAAAATTTGTAAGTTAGAATTAAAGACTACACTAAAACATTCAAAAGAGAACCAGTTACAAACTTACTTTATGGAGGAAATGGAAAAATTCATCAATGCTCATGGTCGTAAGATGATGGGATGGGATGAAATATTAGAGGGAGGTTTGACTCCGAATTCAACAGTAATGTCATGGCGTGGTGTGAAAGGTGGCATAGAGGCAGCTCGCCAACATCATCCGGTTATTATGACACCGATTCATTTTCTTTATTTCAGTAATCCGCATTGGAATAAATTGAAAGGAGTAAACAGCGTGAAACGTGTATATGGTTTCGATCCTGTTCCTGCTGTTTTGACATCGGAAGAACAAGCCTTTATTTTAGGAACGCAGGCTTGTATATGGACTGAGTGGACTTCTGACACGGTTAAAATGGAGTGGCAAGCTTTACCCCGAATGGCTGCTTTGTCTGAGATACAATGGACTGATCCGAAGAAAAAAGATTTTGAATCGTTCAAGAAACGTTTACCGGATTTATTGAATAAATATGCATTGCGTGGTTATGGTTATCGTAAAGATATTCATGATACCTCAATCATGGAAATGCCGGCTGATTCTTTGAAATAAATAAGTAAAATATAGCACAAATGCAAATATCTTCTATTAGTAAAAAAACAATGTTATTGTGCGGAACTTTAACATTATTTTCCACAATAATACATGCTCAAAACAAACCTAATGTGATTATTATTTTTACGGATGATCAAGGATATAATGATTTGAGTTGTTATGGCTCTCCTCTGATTCATACACCTTGTCTTGATCGAATGGCTGAGGAAGGGTTGAAGCTTGAAAGTTTTTATGTATCTTCATCTGTGTCAAGTGCTTCGAGAGCCGGATTACTAACTGGTAAGCAAAATAATCACAATGGAGTGGATTGGGTGTTCTGGCCCGGAGAGAGGGGAATGCCTAGTGAGGAAATAACCATCGCTGAAGCGTTAAAAGCGAGAGGGTATGCGACTGGGTGTTTCGGCAAATGGCATTTGGGTGATTTAGAAGGAAGCTTGCCTACAGATCAAGGATTTGATCGTTATTTTGGAATACCTTATAGCAATGATATGTATATTGGTCCTTCTCAACAATTTGCATCAAATGTTACTTTTCGTGAAGGATATACGTTGGAAAAGGCTCTATTAGATCAGGCATTTGTCAGAAAAACAAGCGATAGGAATATTGTACGCGAGAAATTGGCTAACCTGTGCCCTTTATTTGAAGGTGATAAGATTATTGAGTATCCTTGTGATCAAGCCACTACGACTTTGAGGTATTTTGAGCAGGCAATTGATTTTATTGAAAATTGTGGGACACAGCCCTTTTTTGCTTATATTACTCCCAATATGCCTCACTATCCCTTATTCGCATCAGAACAATTTCGAGGTAAGAGCAAGAGAGGTGCTTATGGAGATGCAGTAGAGGAGATTGATTGGAATGTTGGTAAGTTACTGGATTTTTTGGACAAAAAGGGATTGTCGGAAAATACAATCGTGATTTTCTCATCGGATAATGGACCTTGGTTGGATAAAGGCGATGATGGAGGTTCTGCTTATCCTTTGAAAGATGGAAAGTTCTCTTTGTATGAGGGAGGACTTCGAGTGCCTTGTATAATTCGCTGGAAAGGTTCGGTTCCGGCAAATATAACGAGTGATGCCATTGTTGCCAGTATTGATATTTTTCCAACACTTATGAATCTTGCCGGTATTTCAAATCCTGAAAGCAGGGTAGATGGGGTTGATATTTCAAAATTTCTGTATGATCCGTCTCAAGTTATTCGTGAACGATATTTGTATATAAAAGATGGTATTATTAAAGGTATTCGAAAAGAAAATTGGGTATTTCTTCCCGAAACAGGTGAACGCATTTATAAAAAAAAGGATATGCCACAACTGTTTGATTTGAAAACAGATATAGGACAAAAATGTAATCAATTACATTTTTGTCCAGAGATCGTTCATGAGCTAGACAGTATAATAAAGAAAAACAATCAGTGATCTGCCACACTATATTTATTATTAATCTGAAATAAACTACTATAATCATATGATAAAATATTATTTTGTATTTTTAGTTTCTATCCTTTTGGTTGGCTGCAAAAATGATATTAATTATACACACATTTACACAAATCAATATGACCTGTTTAAAGAATTCAAACCTTCATCTACTGATGAAAAAGTAAATGGTACGCTTTCATTAGATATCAATACGAGTCAGCCTTTTCGTAAACAAACGATCCATGGGTTTGGTGCTTGTTTTAATGAGTTGGGATGGACTTCTTTAAATAAGCTGTCAGAGAGCGATCGCTCTGAAATCATGAAAGAACTGTTTGACCCTAAAACAGGGGCTTGTTTTAATATTTGCAGAATGCCTATAGGTGCGAATGATTTTTCTTTGGACTGGTATTCATATAATGAAACAGAAGGAGATTTTGAGATGAAAAATTTTACTATAGAGCGTGACCGGAAAACTTTAATCCCATTTATTCTTAATGCCAAATCGTTTAACCCTGATCTAAAAATCTGGGCATCACCATGGTGTCCTCCTTCTTGGATGAAATATAACAGGCATTACGCTTGTGCTTATACAGGAGAAGAGTATGATGAAAAGTATAGAAACGGATTGCCAAAAGACAAAGTCGGTTTTGAAGGGACAGATATGTTTATTCAAGAACCAGTTTATTTAGAGGCTTATGCTCTCTATTTTAAAAAGTTTATTCAAGCATATAAAAAAGAGGGTATTTCCATTTTTTCAGTCATGCCTCAGAATGAATTTAATTCTTCTCAAATATTTCCAAGCTGCTGTTGGACATCTCGAGGATTGACTTCATTTATTGGTGATTATTTAGGTTCGGCAATGAAAGAAGAAGGAGTGTCGGTAATGTTTGGAACCATGGAAAGACCTAATACAGCACTAGTCGACTCTGTGTTGCAGAATGAAAAATCCGCAAAATACATTCATGGCGTCGGTTTTCAATGGGCGGGCAAAGGTGCGGTTTCTGAAATTCATAAAAACTATCCGGATATGCTGCTTCTTCAAACAGAGCAGGAATGCGGAGATGGAAAAAACGATTGGAAAGGTTTTTTGTATTCGTGGGAATTGCTGAAACACTATATGAATTGCGGAGTCTCTATCTATGATTATTGGAATATCTCCTTGGAAAAAGGAGGTATTAGTAGATGGGGGTGGGCCCAAAACTCTCTTGTAGTCGTAGATGCTGAAACATCTTCGTATCAGTATAGTTATGAATATTATTTAATGAAACATATCAGTCATTTTGTGAAACCGGGTGCTGTTTATTTGGAAGCAAAAGGCAACACTCGCGAAACCCTGACATTCATGAATCCTGATAATAGTATTGTCGTTTTGATAATGGAGAATAGTGGCAAAGGTAAGATGTTAGATATTAAGGTGGATGGTAAATCTTGCACCGTTTTTATCAAGCCTAATAGCCTAAATACTATTTGTTTAAATAAATGATTGTTAGAATTGTTTTTATGAAATTAGAGTAAAATGGAGATAATTGCTACCTGTATTCATTGGTGCATAATGATATCATTATGAATAAAAAGTTATTTTATAAATAATATAGATAAAAAACAATAATTAGAATTATGAAAAGGATTTATAAGATCGAATCACTATTGGTTTCATCCCTGCTATTTTCCGCTTGTGCCTCTAAACAAGCTTTAGAACCAAAGAAACCATTGAATATTGTTCATATTATGTGCGATGACCATTCGTTCCAAACAATAAGTGCTTATGGACATCCAATCAGCCAACTGGCTCCAACTCCCAACTTGGACAGGTTAGCAGCCAAAGGTATGCTTTTTAATAAAGCGTTTGTTGAAAATTCACTGTCAACACCAAGTCGGGCATGTTTGATGACCGGTCTATATAGTCACCAGAATGGTCAACGTTATTTGGGAAAAGGAATTGATACGACAAAGATTTTCTTTTCTGAAATTTTGCAGCAACATGGATATCAGACAGGCATCGTTGGAAAATGGCATATGCAATGCGAACCGAAAGGTTTTGATTATTACTCTGTTGTCTGGGATCAAGGAGATTATTATACTCCTGCGTTTAAAACAAAAGAAAGCGATGGCAAATACATAAAGGAAGAGGGATATGCGACAACCTTGATAACCGATCATGCCATTAATTTCTTGGAGAAGCGCGATCACGATAAACCTTTTTGTCTGTTAGTACACCATAAAGCGCCGCATCGTAACTGGATGCCTGATACCCAATATCTGGATTTGTATGAAGATGTAGAATTTCCTTATCCTGAAACATTTAATGATGACTATATTACTCGTTGCGATGCTGCCCGCAGTCAAAGAATGCGAATAGCTGAGGATATGACCCTTATTTATGATTTGAAAGTAAATGAATTGATGAAAGAAGAAGAAAAAGCTGCAGATATTCAATGGGTAGATAAGGCGTGGAAAGAGTCTTTGGAACGGATGACCAAAGAACAGCGTGACACTTGGATCAATGCCTACAAACCCAAAAATGAAGAATTCCTCAAACAGAACCTGCAAGGTGAAGAATTAGTGAAATGGAAATACCAGCGGTATTTAAAAGATTATTTGCGTTGTATTAAAACTATCGATGATCAAGTCGGCCGCTTGCTGGACTATCTGGAAAAGGAGGGATTGATGGAAAATACCGCTATCGTTTATACATCAGATCAAGGATTTTATATGGGTGAACATGGTTGGTTTGATAAACGTTTCATGTATGAAGAATCGTTCCGCACTCCTTTGATTATTTATTGCCCGAACCAAACAAATGCAGGTAGTGTTTGTAATGAATTAGTTCAGAATATAGATTTTGCTCCAACTTATTTGGACTTGGCTGGTATAGAGATACCAGATCAGATGGAAGGTTGCTCTTTAGTGCCTCTTTTGAATGGGGAAGTACCTACAAATTGGCGTGAGTATTTATATTATCATTATTATGATGCCGGACATCATGTTTGTCGTCACGATGGAGTGAGAGATAGTCGCTATAAGTTAATTCATTTTTATGGAAAAGTAGATAATAAACCTATCCAAGCAGAAGAATTGTATGATTTGCAGAATGATCCAAATGAGTTGAATAACTTGTATGGAAAAAAAGAATACAAAGAAGTTGCGGAGCGTATGCAAAATAGACTTAATAAATTTCGTATAGACTTAAAAGTGGATGAGTATTGATATTATAAATAAAGGGGAAATAAAAACATTATATACAATAAATAGTTCAAAGAGGATATCCATTCAACCAATTATGGATGGAAGCAAGAAATATATTTATCGTTATGATTTTTATTTATATAATCTATATTGGAGAAAAAAATAATGTAATTCATAAGAATAAAAGGACGCGAATCGATTAAAAAGTCTTTTGGCTACTTATTTAAAAGAGGTAAATGCTTTATATCCGGAAAGAAATCCGAATTATAGAAAGAAAGTCAAATAACCGGATAAAAAACTTAGGCGGATTAATTCTGCATACTCATTAATAAAAAATATTATGAAACACAATCGAATAATAGCTTCTTTAACCTTATTTTCGCTCTTCCAAACAGGAACAGAGGCACAAGAAAACACTCGTCCGAATATTATATTTGTAATGACGGACGATCAGGGGAAAAACGACTTAGGTTGTGAAGGCAACTCTTATATTCACACCCCGCATATTGATGCCTTTTATGAACAGGCATTACGGTTTACAAATTACCACGTTTCTACTACCTCTGCTCCCACCCGCAGTTCAATCATGACCGGACGACATACGAACCGGTTGAATATGTTTCATACAATCAACGGACGTTCGTTATTGTATGAAGATGAAGTACTTTTACCTCAAATATTGGCCCAAAACGGATATGTAAATGGTATGTTCGGAAAGTGGCATATGGGAGACAATTATCCTTTCCGTCCAGAGGATAGAGGATTTCACGAAGTGGTACGCCATGGTGGAGGTGGCATAGGTCAAGGACCGGATTATTGGGACAATGATTATTTTGATGATACATTTTGGCATAATGGAAAGACAGAAGATTACAAAGGTTATTGTACGGATGTATTTTTTGACAATGCTTTGGAATTTATAGAAGCCAATAAAGATACGCCCTTTTTCTGTTATATTGCCACGAACGCTCCCCATGGACCATTAAATGTCCCTGCAGAGTATTTAGAGAAATATAAAAACGCAAATCTACCGGAAAATATAAAACGTTTTTATGGTATGATAACAAATGTGGATGATAACTTTGCTCGTTTGGAAAGAAAGCTGGAGGAATTGGGATTGCGAGAAAATACAATTCTTATATTTACTACGGATAATGGCACGGCCGGAGGAAACAGAGTGTATGATGCAGGAATGAAAGGTGGAAAAGGCAGTGTATATGAAGGTGGACATTGTGTTCCTTTTTATATTCGTTGGCCACAAGGAGGTATTGCCGGAGGTAAAGATGTAGAGGCTTTAGTGGCACATTACGATTTGTTGCCTACATTTGTTGATTTGTTAAATCTGGATTTCAATCCCCCAAAAGCGTTGGATGGTATCAGTTTGAAGCCTTTGCTATATGGTGAAGCCGAAAATTGGCCGAATCGCGTTTTGTATATGGATACTCAACGCGAGCTTAATTTGGTGAAATATAAAAGTTATACAGTCATGGATAACAATTGGCGTTTGGTAAACGGAAAAGAACTGTATGATATGAGAACAGATTTGGCGCAAAAACAGAATGTAATAGACGAACATCCAGAAGTAGCAGAAAGGCTATCTTTAGGCTATGAAGATTGGTGGAGTTCTATCATGGAAGAAGGTGTTAGTGAACGTTACGCATATATAAAGGTTGGAACAGAGAAAGAAAATCCGGTTCGAATTTCAGCACACGATATGCTCAATGGAAGTCTTTCTGTATGGCATCAAAATAGTGCTATTACGGCAGGACGTGCATCAGGTGTATGGAAAATCGAGTTCATTAAAGGAGGAACTTATAATATTAGTCTTTGCCGTTTTCCCCGTGAGAGCGGGCTGCCTATTAATTCCATATTTCCTAAGACTAATTCTCGGATCGAAATAGAAACACACACACCTGCCAGTACAAAATCGGATTTTACAGAGGCCTTTCTTTATCTTGCGAATGTAAGTAAAAAACAAAAGATAGCAGCCAATTCAACCGAGGTGAATTTTACAGTCACAATTCCGGCAGGTAAATATGATATGACTGCGGAACTGATAGATAAAGCAGATAGAACTTTTCCGGCATATTATATTTATATAAGCAGCCCATTAAAATAATTTAGAGAAGATATTAAATAGGAATTAAAAAACTCTAACAGTATTGATCATGAATAAAAAGTTTATGTTATTACCCTTATTGGCAGCTGGTGTGTTGAACATGTCGGCAAAAGATAAACAGCCCAACATCATTTTTATCCTAGCTGACGACATGGGATACGGAGATGTGTCTTATTTAGATGCCAAATCTAAAATTAAGACGGAAAATCTGGATAGAATGGCCCGTGAAGGGGTCGTTTTCACAGATGCCCATTCAAGTTCATCGGTAAGTACCCCTACTCGCTATGGTATTCTGACAGGACGTTACAACTGGCGTTCGACGATGAAACAGGGAGTTTTGAACGGTTATTCGAAAGCCCTGATTGCCCCGGGCAGGGAGACAATGGCTTCTATGTTACATAAACAAGGTTATACGACAGCCGGTATAGGCAAATGGCATTTGGGATGGGATTGGAATAATATTGAAGCTGGAGCAGATAGTGTTGATTTCAGCAAGCCGGTAGCTAACGGACCTAGCACCCGGGGATTTGATTATTATTATGGTTTTTGTGGTTCTTTGGATATGTCACCCTATGTTTATATCGAGAATGATATGCCGACTTCGCTGCCTGATAGGGAAACTGTCAATAAAGGAAAATACAGTTGGTGGCGAAAAGGACCGACGGGGGCAGACTTTGTCCATGAAGAGGTATTACCCAACCTGATAGACAGAGCTTGCCGTTATGTGAAAGAAAAAGCTTCTTCCGACCAACCTTATTTCCTTTATTTGCCACTTCCGGCTCCGCATACACCTATCTTGCCGGTAAAAGAGTTTCAAGGTAAATCCGGCTTGGGTGATTATGGCGATTTTGTATTGATGGTCGATGCGATGGTCGGACGTGTTTTACAGGCTGTGAAAGAATCGGGGGAAGATGAAAATACGATTGTTGTATTCACAACCGACAATGGATGCAGTCCGGCTGCCGGAATCGAAGAACTGATTGCTCAGGGGCATTATCCGAACTCGATTTATCGTGGGCATAAGGCGGATTTGTTTGATGGCGGTCATCGCGTACCGTGTATTCTTCGATGGCCGGGAGGTACCAAACCTCATCATGTAGATCAAACGGTTTGCCTCACTGATTTTTATGCGACTTTTGCTGCTCTGAACGGATATACCCTGATGGATTCCGAAGGAGAAGACAGTTATAATTTGATGCCGGCAATCGTTTCAGATTCAGATGTGTCTCCCATCCGGGAAGCTACGATACATCATTCAATTGCGGGTCAGTTCACCATTCGCAGGGGAGACTGGAAGCTACTGCTGTCTCCGAGTTCGGGAGGTTGGAGCGCACCGAAGCCGAATGATTCGACGGCATTGGCAACGTTGCCGCCAGTACAGTTATATAATATGAAGACTGATCCGTCCGAGCGGAAAAATCTTGAAGCGCAGTATCCGGACAAAGTGGCCGAACTGCGTTCCTTATTGGTGAAGTATGTGGAAGAAGGCCGAAGTACTCCCGGTAGACCTCAGAAGAATGACGGAAATTATCCCTGGAGGCAATTGAACGATGTCTTTATCAAAAAGTAACTCTGATGACATACAAGGAAAGGTCATCCTTTAATCTGAACATGACACGCTAAGCCGGAGATGGCGTGGGAACTCCGGTAACGAGATTAAACCCTCTGCTTGAGGTATCGAAAACAATCCCATAAGACAGCAATGTTGCCTATGGGTGACAGGATGACTTCTTATAGGTCACCATGCCGGCTTTCGGATTGTTGCATATACAAAGAGCAGGGGAAGACTTTTAAAAATGTTCAATTATGGCATTCTTTAAAAAAGTTCTTAAAAAGATGGGGGGCAAGTGGCACCCGCAAGCAGTTACCGTGGGTAAGCCCGTAGCTACGAAAGAGGTGGCCGACCGTTTGTCGCAGATTTCTACCGTGAGCCGAGCTGACGTCTATGCAGTCCTGATGGATCTGGCAGGCGTTTTGGCCGATTATATGGCTCAGGGACGGAGCGTGAAGATCGATGGTCTGGGTACTTTCTACTACACCTGTACCTCCAACGGTAACGGAGCCGAAACGGCCGACAAAGTGAATGCATCGCAGATCACCGGCGTACGTGTTCGTTTCATCCCCGAAGCCACGAAGAAGAGCGGCAGCAAGTCTATGAACCGCACGCTCGTAAGCGACAACATCTTCTGGATGGAGTTTAACGGCGCAGCTGAGACGACACCCGAAGAAGGTGGTGGAGAAGACCGTCCGGAGATCGAATAATCTTTCTCTGAACGAATAAAGAGGTATTGCATAGCTATTGTTTTATTCTTCAAAATGAAATAAAGTTATGCAATATCTTTTTTCAATGCATCTACCCTCCTTTGTTGGGTAAAATGTTTGTAGGAGCCACATTTGTGATAGCAACGAGTCCGGTGTTTGCGTCCGGTGCGGACCTGCCGGTCGTAAACCGACCCGTAGCTGTTGCTTCTCCGCGACAATCAAAGACCACGATAACCGGTGTGATATAGTCCTGTTTTATCCTTTACTTTTATCGACTGATTTTTTGAAGGCGTGCGGATAGTTTTCTTCCCTTAATCCCGGATTTTGCAAAATAATACCCGTATTTTATAAAAGTACCTATTGGATTTGTTTCTTATTTTTACCATTTCAATGTTTTGAAACCTAATATAACTTAAGATGAATAATCGTATAACGAAGTTTTTAGCCATAGCCCTGTTCTTATTGAGTATAAGTCAGATTGTAAAAGGGGAGGCGGTAGACGCTGTTACCGCTGCTACCCCGGTAAAGTTGAAAATAGAGGCGAATACCGATAAACAATTGGTACTGGATGTCTCTTATGAGGAAAATTCAGTTATCCGGGAAGCTCCTTTAGGATTGAATGTTGATCACCGTCTGCTGGGGAAAGACGTTCAGTTGCTTAACAAGGAAAAAAAGGAAAATAATACGCTTGTCTACCAATTACAACAAGCCGACGGAAGTCGTTTTTATCTGGATGCCCGGATATTTCCTGACGGGATTGCCCTGCGTTACCGCGTTCCGGCAGATGGACCTGTATGTATTTATGGAGAGGAAACATCGTTTATTTTCCCGTCACAGACTAAAGTTTGGTATGCCAGCGGTCCATTTCAATACGGCTGGTTGCAACAGTACCAGGAACGGGAGACTGACCGTATAGAAGGCGAGTTGTTGGCTCCGCCTGCGACTTTTCATTTACCGAATGGAATTTATGCGGCGATCACGGAAGCAAATCTGTTCAATTATCATGGTGCAGTACTGTTGGGTACAGCTCCGAACAAGGTACAGTTTGGTTATGTGGAAAATAAGGGACATGTGGAAACGGGAATAGTTACTGGCCTTCCTCCTGCTAAATATTGGCATGAAGAAGTGCGTAATATCCCGTGGATTGTTTCCCCGAAAGCGGAAAGTCAGGAAATTGTAACTCCCTGGCGTATCCTTATGTTGTCAAAAGATTTGAATGGCTTGGTAAATAACCAGATCATTGCTCAGGTTTCTGATCAGCCGAATAAAACGCTTTTCCCGGATGGAGCAAAGACAGATTGGATAAAACCGGGTAGGGCGACCTTTACGTGGTATGTGCAGGGTAGTGAGAAACTAAGTGTAGCTACGCAAAAACGGTTTGTAGACGGATGTGCTGAACTGGGTATTGAATCCGTAGTGGTAGACGATGGCTGGGAGTTGTGGCAACAAACAGAGAAAGAGGTAAACGGACGGACTAAATGGGAAATACTGAAAGAGTTGGTGGATTATGCCAAAGCCAAGAATGTGGATATTTGGGTATGGCGTTCTTCGTCTCCCCGTTCTGGAAATAAATCAGACATTGGTCTGGTGGATCCGCAAGAACGCACCAATTTCATGAAGAAATGCGCGGAAGTTGGGGTGAAAGGGTTGAAGATAGACTTCTTCCATACCGAAAACCTCTTTACGGTGAATTTGATGGAGAATATTTTGAAAGATGCCGCCAAAGAGAAGTTGATGGTTATCTTCCACGGTGTGAATAAACCGACCGGCGACTCCTATACCTATCCGAACTTGTTGGCGAAAGAGGCGGTGAGAGGTTTGGAATGTGTAGGTGGAGAGGATAGCTGGGCTCCGGGACCGGCTTGGCCTTATCACAATACGGTATTGCCCTTTACCCGTTGGTTGGTAGGAGCTGCCGATTATACGCCGATGAGTTTCACTACGCAATGCTCTCCCTCCGTCACCTTTGGATGCCAGTTATCATCCATTTATATGTTTACCTCCCCGATGTTGATCTTTGCGGCAGATGTGGATGAAATGTTGTCCTGCCCCGGACGCTCGTTTATAGAAAGTGTACCGGTGATTTGGGATGAAACGGTTGTATTGCCGGAAAGCGAGATCGGCAGGTTGGCTGCTTTGGCACGCAGAAAAGGGGATGTTTGGTATCTGACCGTCCTTAACGGAGAGGATGCCCGTACGTTTGATGCGAAGCTGGATTTCTTGCCGAAAGGGAAATATCAGATGGAAATAGCTACGGATGCCCCCGGCAACCGGAAACAGCTTGTGGTGAAGAAAAGTAAAGTACGTTCCGGCCAGCGGCTTAAAGAAGAATTGATGTCGGGCGGTGGCTTCGTGGCTCGTATTAGCAGGTATTAAAATATTATATTTATGAAACGGAATCTATTTATCACACTTTGTTGTATAGTTTCGATCGCGCTATCGGCGCAACAACAGGATTGCCGGTTATGGTATGACAAGCCGGCAAAAGATTGGAACGAGGCTCTTCCGGTGGGGAACGGCCGTTTGGGAGCGATGGTGTACGGTGACTATCGACGCGAAACCATTCAGTTGAATGAAGAAAGTCTGTGGGCCGGAGCCAAAAGCGATGCCAATGCGGCATCTGCCGACAAACTGCCTGAAATACAACAATTGTTGCTAAATGGAGAGATCGGAAAGGCGGTGGAGTTATCGGAAAAATACATGAAAAGCGATCCCTTGCGTATTCGTTCTTATCAGCCGTTTGGAAATATTTATATAGACTTATTGACCGGCCGGAGCGTTAATTCGGCTGTTTCCGATTACCGGCGGGAACTGGATCTGGAGACTGGCATTGCCTCTGTCTCTTATACGTTAAATCAGGTGACTTATAAACGTGAAGTGTTCGTCTCTGCTGAAAATGATGTCGTCGTCATTCGTTTGTCGGCCGATACGCCTGGCGCTCTGACGTTCCGGTTACATTATGACAGGGAACAGGATGCTACAGCCTGTCCGGTATCGGCCAATGAGTTGGAGATAAAGGGGCAGATTATAGATTTGCCGGAAGCGGAAATGGGTGCGATCGGTCCTCACATGCGTTTTGCTGGCCGGATTGCCGGGTTTCATAAAGGTGGGCAGTTGATGGCGTTGAACAATGCGTTTTATGTAGAAAAGGCAGACGAAGTTGTTTTTTATTTGACAGCTGCTACAGATTATAATTTTGCTAAGTTGGATGTCGACAGGGAAATCGATCCGTTGAAAACGTGCCAACAAATTCTTGCCCGGCTGGGTAAGGATTCGTATGAAAAAGTAAAGCAGGCGCATGTGGCAGATCATAGTAGTCTGTTCAACCGTGTGACGTTCAATATGGGCGAGTCTTCCATATTACCCACCGACCGTCGATTGGAACGGGTGAAAAACGGAGAAACCGATCTTTCCTTGATTACGCTTTATTTCCAATACGGGCGTTATCTATTGATGAATTCTTCCCGTGCTCCCGGTGTACTTCCGGCTAATTTGCAAGGGTTATGGAATGAAGATATGTATGCGGCTTGGAGTTCCGACTTCCATACGAATATCAATATCCAGATGAACTACTGGCCGGCAGAGGTTTGTAATTTGTCGGAGACGGTAGTGCCTTTTTCCAATTTCATCAATGCGCTCCGGGTACCAGGTCGGGTAACAGCAAGTAAAACTTACAATGCCAAAGGGTGGACGATGAATCACCTGACAGATCCTTTCGGTCGTACAGCCATTGCCGATGGAGTGGGATGGGGTACTTTCCCGATTGCGAGTGCTTGGTTGGTCTTACATCAATGGGAACATTTCCTGTTTAATGGCGATAAGGAGTATTTGAAGAACGAGGCGTATCCAGCTATGATGGAAGCTGCCGAGTTTATCATGTCTTATTTGGTGGAAGATAAAAACGGGTATCTGGTGACAGCTCCTTCCAATTCACCGGAAAACAGGTATAAGTTACCGAATGGTAAGACGTATATGCTGACATATGGTGCAACGATGGATGTTGAGATTATATACGAGTTGCTTCATGCTTGCCTGGATGCCGGTAAGATTGTTGGTGCAGACTCTAAGAATAATAAGAAGTTGTCTGAAACCTTGCGTAAATTACCGCCTATACGGATAAGCAAACGTTATCAGACAATTCAGGAATGGATTGAAGATTATGAAGAGGTCGAACCGGGGCACCGGCATATCTCTCATCTCTTTGGGCTTTATCCGGGTACTTCGATCAATTCAACCAAGAAGGATTTGTTTGAAGCTGCCCGTAAAACCATTGAACGTCGTCGTTTCTACAATGAGAATGAATCGAACCGACAAGGTTCGTACACCGGTTGGAGCCGTGCCTGGATGATTAATTTTTATGCCCGTTTGCAAGATGGGGAAGAGGCTGGCAACAATGTACAGATGTTACTGGCTAAAACAACCCAAAGCAATTTGTTTAATATCCATCCTCCTTTCCAGATAGACGGTAATTTCGGAGGTACAGCAGGTATTGCCGAAATGTTGTTGCAAAGCCATAATGGAGAAATTCATTTGCTTCCTGCGTTACCTCCCTTTTGGAAAACGGGAGAGATACGGGGATTGCGTGCACGGGGTGGCTATACGGTCGATATGAAATGGGAAGACAGTAAACTGGTTTCTGCTAAGATTTCTGCCGACAAACCGCAAAAGGTGAATGTCCGTTATGGGGATAAAGTGAAAAAAATACAGGTGTCAACAGGTACGGATTTCGTCATAAAATAAGAAAAATCCTCGATGAAATGGGGGTTTTTGGTCAAACTATAGTCCTATTGGTTGTATGACTATAGTGCTATGGTAAGTAGCACTATAGTGTCAAGTTGGTTGGCATAGTAGTGTTGCTTTTTTCAAATTAAAAAAACAGTTTTATTATATATATATTATCATTACTGTCCCGTAAAAGTGGATAAATAGTTCTTTGAAATAATTGAAATATAGTCTATTAGATACTACTTTTTAGGCGCGACGATTTGAAATCATACCTTTGAGGTCAATTAAGGTGACC
>NZ_JAMOKT010000030.1:0-80760 GCF_023656795.1 Parabacteroides caeci | reverse complement strand
TAAAAAATTAATAATAAAGCATAGGTAGACATCCTAAAATATGTTACCCAAAAAACACACAACTAACTGTTCGCAAGTTAAATACAATTATTATACAACATAAATTGAAAGCTAACATATGGCATCAAATGTTATATATAACATTTGAACCCGACCCCGAACTGCGTGTGGAACTTCCGTGTGTCGCCACCCCAAAGGCAACGCTCCCGCAGGTTGGCAAGCAGGGCGATACGGTCTGCCACGTAACACTCCACATCGAGCGTCAGCGCACCGCCGTAGATGAAGGCGTCCCGGTCGTGCAGCGTGGAGCCGTCATGCAGCACCTTCTTCCCCCAATTTACCGCCTCATATCCGGCGAGAGCCGAAGCCCCGGCATAGACGAAAACAATCTTTCGGGCGTCCGACAGTATCTTGAAGTAATAGCCGCCCTCCGCCGTGAACTGCGCCACGGGTATCTTGGTGTCCTTGTAGGGATTGTTCTTCAACAGGTATTCGCCACCGAACACCCACTTGTTCCCCTTCTTCGTGTAGGTGGAGAGAGCCGCCCCGAAGCTGTACCCGCCGTCCTTGCCGCCGAGATTGAAGCCGTCCGCCATGTCCGCCCTCACCTCGATGCCCTGCATCTTCGGCAGACACCGCTGGGCGTGCGCCTGCCCTGTAAAAAGGGCAAGCGACGCGATGATTATTGCGATGTACTTTCTCATGGTCAGCGTACTTGAAGTTCGTTGATGGTACCCGCGCGTACCAAATCCTCGTTCTCAATCACGAAGGACTGGTGACGGCCGCCGTTCTTCTCGTTCAATTCCACCACGAGGCACTTGTCATCGGGGATGGTGAACTTCGCCATCGTGAAGACCGTGCGCTCGCTCTTTTTGCCCGGCACGAGGGTGGCGTAGTTCTGCGCGCGGAGCGGCAGAATAATCTGCTCCTGCACGGCAGTACGCTTCGCAACCTTCTTGTCCACGATTTTCCAAGTGATGTAGTCCACATCGAAAGGCACGTTGCTCTGGTTCTTTATCTCCGTGTGGAAATAAAGCAAGCCGTTGTGCGTGTAGATGCCTTTCAACAGGTATTGGATGCCGAAACGCTTGCAGCCGATATGCTTCACCTCGCGCTTGTTCTGTTTGTGGATGGACTTCATGATAAGGCGCACCAGCATCGGGCTTTCGCTGCCCAGCTCTTTCAGATAGATTTCCTGCGCGTTGTTCGGGCGGTTCACCGTGCTGCCGTCATGGATGAAGTCGCACATCTCCACGTTGAGCAACAGCGGTTCGGCGGCGTACTTCACGTTGAAGGTGTAGAAACTGCCGTCCTCCGTGATGACGGACATATTCGTTTCGTTGGGAAAATTCCTTACGGTAGCCTTCACACGGATGATGTTCTCCGCTCCGTCGGCTTTCCCGGCAATCAGGTCGGGCGAGCCTAAATCGACATAGCGCACCTCCGCCGGAAAAATGACGTGGACGGTCTTGTCGTAGGTCACTTCCAGACCGTGCGGCGGTATCATGCGGTCGAAGGTCAGCTTGCGTGACAGCCCGTGATATAGGTCGCCGTCCGCCTCCTTCTGCGGATAGACCTCCTTCGTCAAGGTCGGTTGTTCACTTCCGTTGGTCGTTTCAACGGTTACATTCTCCTGCGCGTTGGCAGTTATGATGCCCATAGCGAGGGCAAACATGATGATTACTTTTCTCATTACTTTTGGATTTTAGTGGTAATTTTTATTGTTTTCAATATTTTTCTTGGTAAAGCATGACCCTGTACCCGGCTTTCAGATGCACCTTGACGGTTCGCATCTTTTTGGCGATGTACTGGCTCGTGCCTTGTATCAGCCCCTTGCCCAAGTCGGAGGCGAGCTGCGCCCCGGCATTGGTGGAGATGTTGATGCTGCTTCCCAGCGAGCCGCCCATGTTGGCGGCGACCTCCCGGACGGCGTTCATCTCCATCGAGTTCGGGATGAAGATGCCGGGCTGTCCGTCCGTGTCATAGACCGCAAGCTCCACGGGGATAATCGTGCCGTCGTATTCCAGCGAGGTAATCTCGATGTCGAGCCGCTCACCCTGTATCTTGCCCGTGCCGACCACCACCGCACCCCGGGGTATTGTCCTGCCTGCCACCGCCATAGGCTCCAGCAGGCGCAGCCTTACCGTCTGCCCGTCCGTCACGCTCTGCGCCCCATGCACGCACGCCGGTATGGTGTTCCTGTCCAATACCTCCGCCGTGCCGACAGCCGTGTTGAAACCCCGGTTGCGTTCCTGCGATAAGGCGGCGACAAACTCCGCGTTACTCATAGGCTGTGAGAGTGAAGAAACTACTTGATGCTCCACCTGTCTGATAGGCATTGCCTTGTTCTTCTTCCCTTTCTGCACGGTAGTTGGCTCTGCCCTCTGTTCCGCCGATGGCTGTCCTCCGTTCTGACCGCCCATGTACTTTGCCGCCAGCTCGTAGGACTTCTCCATAAGAGCCACCTGCTCGTCCATAGAGGAAGCCTTGCCCCTCTCGCTTTCCAGTTCCGACTCCAGCGATGCGATGCGCTCCAACAATTCGTCCATCTCCGCATTGTCGTTTTTCGGCTGGTCGTAGAAGTTTCCGAGCGTGGCGTTCAGGTCACGGTAGGCGGCTGCGGAGGACTGGATGGTCTGCGGCGTGGCTGGCTTTGCCCTTTCTTCCTTGCCGCCCGGATTGGCGAGGTCGAAGTCCACTCCGTTCTCCGTTCCCGCTATCTCGCGGTCGAACATGTCGCCCAGCTGCCCGATGGCACGGTTGCGGCTCTCCTGACGCTCTTCCATCTCCCCATGCTCGTAGGCTTTCAGCTTGTCGCCGATAATCTGCCGGTTCGCCTTGTCAGCGTCGGGCATCTCGGTGTTGTATCCGTCCGTTCCCGGCGGTTGCTCCTTGCCGGAGGACGGGGCGAATATCAGCCACATCGCCCCGATGAACACCAACACCATAGCGGGCAGCACGATCATCTTCTGCCGTTTCAGCCGTTGCGCCTCTGTCAGCGGTTCGCGCTCCTTTTTCGGTTTCCCCGTTTCGGGAGCAGCTTTGTTCTCTTTCGTCGGTTCATTCTTTGTCTGTTCCATATAAATAAGGTGTTAAGTGATTGCCTGTTTCCGCCGGGGTCGGCAGTTCCACCCGTCCGGCGTGTCCCGTTTCCATATGTGAGCCGTCGTTCCTGCCGATGTCATAGACGGCTCTGCCGAAGGTGTAAAGGGCAAGCACCGCGAAGGCGGCGAACATCCCCAGCACGATGCGGCGGCGTGTTTCCGGCGGCAAGCCGTCCAGATACCCTTTGAGACTTGCCGCCAAGCGTTTCCGTTTGTCGTGGAGTTTCCAATACATGCCCCACATTGATTTTCTGATACTTTTCATGTCCTGTTACCGTTTGATAGTCTGTAAATCCTTGTTCTCAATGATGGTGAAACCCTCGATGGTAAAACCGTTCGGGTTGTCATCCGACCGCGATGCGTTCAGCAGGCGGCAGGTGGTCACGAGGCTGCGCTCGGTGACGTTGCTCTGCCGGATGATTTTCTGTGTGGCGTAGGTCACGGCACGGTAGGGATAGGCGTTGAAGTCGCACACCACGCTGTCCACCTTCAGCACTTGGTTGATGTTCCCGGCGATGATGCGGTTGTAGTACCCCTTCTCCGCGAAGTCCGAATAATAGTGGTACACGCTCTTGTCCGCCAGCAGCAAGGCACGTTTCACGTTGTGTTCAATCGCGCTTTTTTCAGGTGATAGCGTGAAGAACATCTCGTGGAAACGGCGCACATGTTCCCGTGCCTCCGCCGGGCGGTTCTGCGACAAATCCTGAGACAAGGCGAGCATCAGGCTCTTGCCGTTGTCCAGCACATAGATTTTCTCCCGTTGCTTCTCTGCGAAACGGTAGGAGTTCCACACGCTCCACACCGTCACCACGGCGCACAGCGAGAGGAAGACGATACCGAACAGGCGTATCTGCCTGAACGACGATTCGATGTTTCTAAGTGATTTGAATTCCATTTATATTTTCCAATTTATGATTGCACATTGATTATTTCAGCAATTTGCCGACACGTCCGACTGCGTTTCCTGCGGCTGCACCCGCCACGCTGCCCGCCATGCTTCCGGCTCGTCCCGCCATCTGGTTCACGTTGCGACCGTAACCGCCCATGCCTCCGGCTTGGATAATCCAGCCCGCAACGGTGGGAATGGTAAAGTAGCCGATGATGCCGATGCAGAGGAATACGATATACACCCCGTCGCTCGAATCCAGCGAGAAGTTCGGGTCTGCCTGCATCCGCTCGATGTCGTTTTGCAGCATCAGAACCTGTATCTTCGCCAGTATGGTGCTGAACATGTCCGATACCGGTAGCCACAGATAGACCTGTATATAGCGGCATATCCACTGCGTGAGCGTGTTTTGGAAACCGTCCCATACCGACAGGGCGAAGGCTATCGGACCGAGAATCGCCAGCACCACGAGAAAGAAGGTGCGGACGGTGTCTATCACGAGGGCGGCGGCTTGGAACAGCAGTTCGAGTATCTCGCGGAAGAAGTCGCGGATGCTCTTCTTCATGTTGTACATTCCCCGGTCGATATACATTCCCGCCATCGTCACCATGTCGGAGGGCGACCAGCCGAGTTCCTCCAGTTGCTTGTCAAATTCCTCGTTGGACACGAGGTAGGCGGTTTCGGGGTTGCGTACCATCGCCTCGTATTCCAGTTTGTCCTTCTGCTCCCGGTATCGGTTCATGTCCAGCGTTTCCGCCTCCAGCATCTTTGCCGTGCCCTGTACGACGGGTGAGAGGATGCTGTTTATCGTGCCCAGCACCACAGTCGGGAAGAACATGATGCACAGACCGATGGCAAAAGGACGGAGCATCGGGAATACGTCTATCGGTTCAGCTCTCGCCAGCGACTGCCATACCCGGTAGGCGACGTAGAACAGCGCACCCAGCCCGGCGATGCCTTTCGCCACACCAGCCATGTCCCCACACAGCGGCATCATCTGCTCATAAAGTGAACGTAAAATCTGATGAAGGTTGTCGAACTTCATAGGCTACCAGTATCTTTCGTTCATGTTCCCGTACAGCCCCATGATGCGGTCGAGGTCGTTCTTCTTTTTCGCACGCAGGTAACTCACGGAGATGTTCTTGTTCGTGTAGTAGCTCACGAGGTTGCGGTAACGCTTCATCTTCGAGTGGCAGCGTTCCACCACGTCCATGCGCTCCTTGTCGGTCATGGAGAGCGTGGTGATGTTCACCACGTTCCTGAGTTCCGTCAACACTTCGTTGCTTTCCTCCAGCAGTTTCGTGTAGCCGAAAGCGATTGCGGAAAGCTCTTCGGGTCTGAAATTCCCGTCACGGAGCATCCGTTGGAAACTGTTCACATAGATGTCTGTGATGTCGCCCACCATCAGGATGGTCTGCTGCACCTTGCGGGCGTCCTTGACCAGATTGTTCACCGATTTGAGGGGTAGGCTAAGCATCCAACGCCCTGCCGTATTACTACGGTGGGTTTTCGGAAGCTCGCCCCCAAACCGGACGTACACGTCTCCGCGTATCCGGCTTTCTACTAATAATATCAATCTATTCATTGTTACTGAGTTTTTTGTAACACTTACCACATATGGCAATAGTCTTTCGTTTGCGAGCCATCATTTGTTTTTCGCAGGTAGTTTTCCCTTGAAGATTTTTTAATTTTCTCACATGGTGCATCACTAACTTATCGACTGCTCCACATAATTCACATTTTTCCGCTTTCAGCCTATCTATAAGACTTGTGTTTGTAGGATGATATGTGAATTTGGGCAAGTTGTCTAAATCCTTAATGTTCATTGGATTTTTCTTTTTGAACCCACCATGATAAAAGGTCAAGTCTTTGGCAGTACCGTTCTTTAAATAGTATCTAACTGAAAAAAGTCCATTCTTGGTGTACTTTTTTCGGATTTGCGACATCGTTGTCCGATATTTCTGCGCAAATGTTTTGTACATACTATATTTCATGATATACCCAAGTTTTGACAGACTACTACAATTATTAGCCAAACAATAGTAATTGTAAATGCCCTTTATTTCCTTGTTGTACCTGTCAAGTATCTCAAAGTCATTGTTGTTTGAAAGTTTGGGACGGGATTTTGCTTTCCAATACTCCTTGCCGTTGTGTATCTTTATTTCTAAAACACGATATTCGAGCAACTTTTTCTTAAACGTATCCTTTCCAAGTGCCAATTGTATCCTCTTATTGAAGACACGTCTTAGTACTCCGTATTTGCTTCTTTTGGTGTCATTGGATTTCCTTACAAAAATCTCATATCCGAGAAATTTTGCAGCGTTTTCAGCATGGGTGATAAGTGTTTTCTCATCAGACAGTGTAAGAGCTAACTTTTCATAGAGGAAGTTCTTTATGTCCTCTTTGATGATGATAGCATCTTGTTTACTGCCAATAATTCCAATTAGAAAATCATCCGCATATCTCACATATTTGAGTTTTCTGTAGTTCATATCCATTTCGTCACCATCAGAATACTGCAAACCTTCTTTTTGATAAGCCTTATATTGTCTTATCAATTCTGACCTTTCACTTTTGTCTTTTACCACTTTCAACTTTTTCAGAATACGGTGTCGTTTGCCTTCAAGTGATACTACCTGTTTAGTTCTTTTCCGTTCTTTCCCCTTATCAAATTTTCCAGTGTATTCCTTCATGAATTTATCCAACTTATCAAGGTATATGTTTGCCAAGATAGGGCTGACAATTCCGCCTTGCGGTGTTCCGCTGTAGGAGTTATGAAAGTTCCAGTCTTCGATATATCCTGCATTCAGAAATTTTCTAATCAAGCGAATAAATCTTTCGTCAGCGATACGTTCTTTCAGAATACCTATCAGTATCTCATGATTGATATTGTCGAAAAATCCCTTAATATCACCTTCTACGAACCATTTCACGCCCGAAAATGTCTTCTGAATATCAGACAAGGCAGTGTGGCAGCTTCTTAGAGGTCGGAAGCCATGTGACGTTTTTTCAAACTGTCTTTCATAGATGGCTTCCAATATCATTCTGACCACTTCCTGCAATAATTTATCATTAAAAGCTGGTACACCTAATGGACGCATTTTCCCATTTTTCTTTGGGATATACATCCGTTTTGAGGGTTGGGGCTGATAACTCTCATCTTTCAACGATGTTATCAGTTGTTCAATTCGGTTCAGGCTCATTTGGTCAATGGTTTTCCCATCTGCACCTGCTGTCATATTGCCCGGTTTCGCATATATGCGTTGGTAGGCAACGTAATACATTTCCTCATTGAAAAAGATACGGTACAAGCGTTCAAACTTGTAATTCAAATTTTCACTGTGTTCCGTTAGACTGTTTAATACATACTCTGGACTTCTCATAATGTCTCTCACATTTTCCGTTATTTGCATTAAAATTATTAGCTGCTTCCCTTCGCCATGTACAGGGCTTTCCCCTGCTCAGACTACTACGGAAGCTCCGTTGCCTTGTCGGATTTTCATAGGTCTGTACCTAATAGCCTTGCGGCGTTCCGATTTAGGCAATCCCCGTTTACGATATAATAACATGGCTATGATAGATTGTCGGATATGACTTCCGCCCGTTACCGCTTACTGCGGTTGTGCCGTAATTTGTTCCTGCCTCTACTACACGACGCTCGCAACAGAGGTATTACGGTATAGCGAGTTAAGTTATCTTTCACTATAAAACATACTGGGTTCACTTGGACTATCATTCAATCAGTTTGGATTTTATCCTCGTATCTATCTGTTTCATCTCACCATTCAGTTGCAATTTGATAACTAATTGACTTATGGCTTTCCAGCGTGCTATACTCCCTGCCGTCCTTTCGTGGGCAGATAAGCTGGTGATGATAGGTAAATATTGGAACACTTACCTAATAGCTTGCCAATGCTACATTTATTATATCGCCTATACGGGCGCACCATCGTAATACTTCTTGCCCTGCTGATAGATTTTCACCGTCTCCTGAAAGTTGCTCACCATGTTCGTGGCGGTCTTGGAGGTATGGATGATGTTTTTGGAGGCATTGATGATGCCCTGCGCTAGATTGCCCGGATCGCTTACGACCCACTGTGCGCTTGCCCTGCCCGCGAAAAGCAGGCACAGGCAGATAATCATTGTTATTCTTGTTCTCATGTTACTTTGGATTTTAGTGGTTGTTATTCTTCGGTCGGATGTCCCGGCTGCGGCTTCACCCGCACATAGTCCCCGTTTGGCGAGAAAGTCAGCACATCCGTGGCCTCGTTGTAGGACACGTCGATGCGGAAGCCGGTGTTCATGAACAGGTTGCCGTTCTCCTCCTGCAAGAGATAGGTTTCCGGCTTGAGCTTGCGGCGCAGACCGCTACGACGGAACACCGTCACTTTGTAGGCTTCGCCCTCCTTGTAGATAAGCACGTCAGGTTTTCCCTCCACGCTCTCCCAGTTCCCGCACAGCATGTCGCGGCGGTTGTCGGCCACGTCGCAGGATTGCAGCATCATGACCGCCAATCCGATAAGGCACTTGCTGACTTGCAGCATTTTCACTTTTGGTAAATTCATACGCGTTTTTCTTTTTTGGTTGATACATTCTGTTTTTTAGTTATTCCTTGTTTCTCCGCCTTTCGGCAAGCTGCCGGATGGCGGCTTCGATGTCGTCGCCCAGCTTCTCCGCCAGACGGTAAACCTCCACTTTTTCCGTTTCCTCGGTGGTGTACGCCAGATACTCTTCCGCGCTGACCTCCGTGGCATAGACCGCCGACTGCGTGCCGCCCAAGCCTATCCACACCTCCTTGTAGAGCCGTGAAGGGTTGTTCGCCATGTTGATGGAGAGTATCTGCGACTTCTCCTTTTCCGTCAGTCCGAGCAACGCCTGTATCTGGTCGAACTTGTTCATATATTTCCTTTGGTCAAGCAGGATTTTACAATCCGAGTTGTTGATAATGCTCTCTTTGACCACCGGAGAACTGATAATGTCGTCCACCTCCTGCGTCACCACGATTGCCTCGCCGTAATATTTTCTGACCGTCTTATACATATAGCGCAGATATTCAGCCATGTTCGCCGATGAGAGGGCCTTCCAAGCCTCTTCCACGATAAGCTGTTTCCGCACGCCTTTCAGCCGCCGCATCTTGTTGATGAAGGCTTCCATGATGATGATGGTCACGACGGGGAACAGTTCGCGGTTTTCTTTAATCGAATCTATCTCGAAGACGATGAACCGCTTGCCGAGCAGGTCGATGTTCTCCGTGGAGTTGAGCAGGAAATCGTAACGCCCGCCCCGGTAATACTGCCGCATGGTGGTGAGCATGTTGTCGATGTTGAAGTCGGACTTCTCCACCTTGATGTCACGCTGTGCCAGTTCCTTGCGGTAGTCGTCACGCATATACTCGTAGAAGGTGTTGAACGACGGCACGATGCTACGGTCGGATTGGATGCGCTCAATATAGGCACTCACGGCACTGCCCAGCTCGCCGCTCTCCGTCTTTGTCACCTTGTCGTCCTCCGACTTCCAGAGCGTCAGCAACAGGGTCTTGATGCTGTCCTTCTTCTCCACGTCGAAGATGTAATCGTCGGTGTAGAACGGGTTGAAGCTGATGGGCTTATCTTCCGTGTAGGTGAAATACACACCGTCCGCTCCGCCTGTCTTGCGTCGGATCATGCCGCACAAGCCCTGATAGGAGTTTCCCGTGTCCACCAATACCACATGTGCGCCTTGCTCATAATATTGGCGCACGAGGTGGTTCATGAAGAAAGACTTGCCGCTGCCCGAAGGACCCAGCACGAACTTGTTGCGGTTGGTCGTGATACCTCGCTTCATGGGCAGGTCGGAGATGTCAAGGTGCAGCGGTTTTCCCGTGAGCCTGTCCACCATCTTGATGCCGAAGGGCGAGAGCGAGCTGCGGTAGTTGGTTTCCTCTGTGAACAGGCACACCGCCTGTTCGATGAAGGTGTGGAAACTCTCTTCCGCCGGGAAGTCCGCCGCATTGCCGGGTATCGCCGCCCAGTAGAGTGTCGGGCAGTCGATGGTGTTGTGGCGCGGCACGCATTCCATGCTTGCCAACTGGCTGCCCACGTCGTTCTTGATATGCTTCAGTTCCTCCGCATCGTCGCTCCACGCCATGACGTTGAAGTGTGCCCGTACCGAGGTCAGTCCGTAGGAATGGGCTTCGTTCAGGTATTGGTCTATCCACTCGCGGTTGATGCTGTTGCTCCTTGAA
Source organism: Parabacteroides caeci (assembly GCF_023656795.1). Lineage (NCBI taxonomy): Bacteria > Pseudomonadati > Bacteroidota > Bacteroidia > Bacteroidales > Tannerellaceae > Parabacteroides > Parabacteroides caeci. Next base: position 70,547 of record NZ_JAMOKT010000030.1, on the reverse strand, counting down.
TAGCGAGATAGCGACTGCATGTTACGGGCGGACTTCTCGAACTTCTGCAAGGTTTCCTCACTGTTGTCTATCAGCACATACTGGTTGTAGATATGGTTGCAGGAGAGCAGAAGCCCCACCGGGGAGGCGAATGACAGTCGGCAGTCACTCCGGTCGGTGGAGAGCTTCTCGTAACGGGTGTCGGTAGCCACCTTGCCCGGCAGGTCTTCCGCGTCGGAGAGGGTGTGCAGACACAGGCGGTTGTCGCCGATGCGCATCTCCCTTGCCGAAAGCTCGATGTCCTGCAAGGTGGTGTCACCTTCCGGCATGAGCGAGAAGTAGCGTTCAATAAGTCCCGTCTTTCCCTCAGTACCCACAATCTCATCGGTGGAGAGGCGGCGCAGCCTGACAAGCCCGCTGTCGTTCATGATGCGCTCGAACTGTTCGCAGGCTTCCAAGAACTTGGTCGTGGTTTCCCTGTCCAGCTCCTTCGGGATGATATGTCCCCGGCACAGCGTGCTGAAATTGCTCTGCATCCGGTTACGCTCCTTTGTTGTCTTGGTCAGGTAGAGGTAGCAGGTGTGTTTCAGGTACGGACGCTCGTTGAAGTGACGCTCGAAAGAGCGGCTTAAAAAGCTCATGTCGTCCTTCTGAAGCTCCGGTTTGTAGCGTTCCTTGATGAACCAGTCCTGTTTGTGGACGACGGAGTAGTCCGGCAGCACCTTGATAGCCTTGCACCAGCAACTGTGTATCGCCTCGTACTCCGCACCCGTCACGGTGTAAAGTTCCGGTAGTTCCACCTCGAAAGCCACCGTGATGTCGGCGTCCTTTGAGATGATGCAGCCATGCTCCACCGCTAAAAGTGGGAACCTGTTTTCCAGTGTTGTCATTTTCGATGTATTCCTCATTGTCTTTCTTCCTTTCGTTGTCGTTTGAACAGACGGGTTATCCGCCGCCGGTTGATAAGGTATCGGGGATGGCTCCGTGCCGCTCCTAATTTCATCAGCCCGTGTTCACCGTACCGGGCGTTCAGCGCGAAGGTCTGCCATACAAGGAGGGAGGACGATGCCGCGCCGAAGCCGATACATATCCACTGGTCGATACCGACCATGTAGAGGATGACGAACAGGACGAAGAGAGCCAGCAGACCTCCGCAGAAGATGAAGAGGTACTGTGCCTTCAAGCCCTTGAACTCTACCGGACGGCCGATACCCTTGTTGATTGGGTATTCAGCCATACATTATTTATTAAAGGAAGAATGAGCGCAGGATGGTGGCGGCAACAATCAGGAAGATGCACGCGCCGAACCACGAGGCGGCTGTCTTGCTGGTGTCGGGGTCGCCCGATGAAAACTTGCCGTACACTTTTACGCCCCCGATAAGCCCGACGACTGCACCGATGGCGTATATCAGTTTAGTTCCGGGGTCGAAATAAGAACTCACCATAGAGGTGGCTTCGTTGATGCCCGCGATGCCGTTTCCCTGCGCGAAAGCGGAGGCGGTTGCGGCGATGACAAGTGCCGCGGAGAGGATTGCTTTTCTGTTTTTCAAGATGTTCTTGTTCATAAACTGTTCTTGTTTTTTGCCGTCAAAAGGGTGGATGGTCCTTTGTCGGGCGGTTGATACTTTGTTTCTTTACTTTGGTTTTAGTGGATGCCCGTTTGTTTCCACGGACGTGGGCGTGTCCGTTGCGGATGGGGATGCGCCTTGCGTTTCCTCGCCGCGTGGGTTGATGTCATTCTTTCATGTTCATTTCTTTTATTGTTGTCATACATAGTTGCGAATGTCGAACTCCTCGATGTTGTCCGGCACGACGAACTCCTTTTCAGATTTCTTCAGCCGAATCTCGATAAGCCCCTTGATGCGGATGCCTATCTCCGAAGAGCCTTCCATCATTTTCTCGTACAACTCCGTGCCCTCCATGTCGGTGAACACCTTAGCCGCCTTTTCACGTTCCGCCTGTGTCGCGTCCGGGTTTTTGGCGGTCTTGCAGGCGTCGTCAATCTCGTCAAAGCTGCTGCCCGAAGCCCGTGGCGTGTCCGAGGCGTCCTCTTCCGGTTCGTCGTCCCCGTATCCCAGTTCCTCCGGCGGTATGCTCGTGAAGGTCTCATCGAGTTTTTCCTCCGGGACTTGTGCCGGGCGGGATGCGTTTCCCGTTTTTCCGTCGTCAAAAGTAGCCTCTTCCTCCGACAGCTCAATGCCTTTTTCAATAGTGGCGGCTTCTTGCGTCGGTATGGCAGCGGTTGTCCGGGTGGATGCCATCCTGAAACGGCTCTTGCCGATGATGTCCGCCTTTTCCGCAGGGACTTCCTCGTGTGCCGCTATGCGTTTAGCCTCATTCCCGTCCAGTGACCGCCATAATCCGACAATGCCCTTGAAGAAGCGGACAATCCGCGTGTCCATGATGCGCTCGTAAAGGAGCAGGAACAGGAACCAGAGGTTGCAGCCGACCGATACCGCCAGCAGAATGTCTGTCATGCTGATTGTGTAATTCATATCCTTCCGTTTTTGGTTAGAATACTGAATTGTAATTTCGGGCATAAAGGCTCTTTATCGCATCTTCGCACTGGTTGAAGTGGTGCGTCAGCACATGGTCGATGTAAGCGGACAGCGTAAGCCGGTCATGCCCGATTACACGGGTGATACGCATGATACGCTCGTGGTACTCCGGGCGCACATACGCCATCTTCCCCTCACGTGCCTTTACTTCCGGGTCGCGGATGAACAGGCGTTCATAGTCCTTCTCACTGCATTTGCCGCTTACCGGGACAGGCGACAGTATTTCCACACTCGCCTGCACTTGGGTAAACATACCTCCGCAGTCTTGCTGTGGTCTTTTTTCATTCGGTGTCATTTCTTTTTCCATTTTCAAATCAGATCTTCACGTTGTTTCTTGTACAGTTCGTTGATTCTCTCCTTGTGCTGTTCCAGATGCTGGCGCAGCACGGTATCCACATATCCGCCTACTGAGATTTCCCCTCCGGCGATGTCGTTCACGATTCTGAGGATCTTGCCGTGGACGTCACGGCTGATATAGACACATTGGCGGGTCTTTATCTCGTTGCGGCGCAGGAATAGCTCGTTGTAGTCCTCGTCCTGCCTTTTCCGGCGTCCACTTTCCCTCTGCGCTTTTTCCCGTGTTACGGGTTGCACAGGAGATGGTTCCGGTGCGGCGGTGTCCTCTTCGGTCGGTGCAGCTGCGGGTACTTCCTGTGCGGGGCGCAGTGTCCCGTCCTGTGTGCGCCGCCCGATGGAGGCTAACAGCAGTTCCTCGTCGATGCCTTCCGTGTTCACTTTCCTGCTGCCCATGCTCACTGCGGTCTGATGATGTCGCTTATCTCTTCGGAAAACTCCCGGATGCCACTCCCTTTCAGCAGTGCCGTGTCCATCGGGAAGATGGTGGAGCGGAAAACGCTCTTGCGCTCTTCCGAAAGGTCACGGCGGAACTTCTTGCTGTCGGGCAAGCGGGTGGAAAGTACCGGAAAGCCCATTTCGGCTATCACTTCCTCGTAGATGCCGTACAAGTCGTTCCTCTCCCTGCCGTCCACCATCGTCCAGAACAGATGCAGCCCCTTTGTTTTCGCCTGTCCGGTAGTCATCAGCCTGTCGCGGAACATCGTGACGAATTTCAGGGTACTCTCCACGACAAAGCGGTCGGCACTCAGCGGAGTGAAAATGTAGTCCATCTGCGAGAGCGTCTTTATCACGCCGTTGCTTCGGAGTGTGCCGGGCATGTCGAAGAACACCACGTCGGGTTTCACGTCCTCAGTGGCAATCATCCTCTCGGCATCGTCGAGGGCGTTCACCGCATTGCTTTTGACGATGGTGTAGGCGTTCTTTTTGATCCGGCGGAAATGGTCGCAAGCGAGAGCCTTGAAGTAGGTGCTGCTGTCGATAAGCCCCATTTCGTGTTCGCGCAGCCCGTGGATGCTGTGCTGCGGGTCGTCGCAGTCCACGACGGCGACATTGTAGCCTTTCACGTTGTGCAGGTAGCTGGCGGCAAGTGCCGTGACAGTGGATTTGCCGATGCCACCTTTCTGTGTTGCGAATGCAACGAAGATTTCCTTACTCATAGTTCCATTTATTTTAATTGTTGATGATTTGTTTTTCTGTTTCCATACGGATTTGGCTGTCGCACCATCCGCTTCCGTGACTACACACGCAGGCGGGTCGTCGCGTATCCGGTTCTGTGGTGAAGCGGTGCGTCGGACAAATGGTGATTGACGACATTGCGTCATGAAGTCATTGAATCCATACGTCACCGAATTGTCGGAGAACCGGGTTTCCGACGGTTCGGGTATCCGTTTCGGCAAGTATCCGAAGAAGCGGATTTCCGGGTATTTGAATGTTCCGTTTATCATATCTTCAAATCGTTCGTTTCTTGAATCATGCTGCAAATAAACAAGTATATTTTGGAACCTGTATCACTTCTCCGGCAAGTGGCGGCACGTTGCGCCGGTTGGCAGTCATTGACCGGGTCAAGCATCTGTCCGATACCGCTTTAAGGGCGTAACTTTGCACCCGGACAGCAGGGTTCGCCGATGACGCGCGGCCCGGAGTCCTGAAAGGTATTTTCCCAATCCGTCCCCTGACGGATTTTTATGTTCACCTGAACATAGCAAGATGTCTTTTCAGCCGCTCAAAATGATTTGAGCATCCCGGAAAAGCACTTGCCCTTGCAGGGGACGGGCTTTCCCTCCGAAGTCGGAAAGCCTTTCAGAACTGCGGTGCCGTGAACAGAAGCGGCGGCTTATGCCGTCAATCCGCTAAATCCAAAGTGATATGAAAGAGAAAAGGAAAAGCAAAGCAGGGAGAAATCCCAAACTTGATCCGGCGGTGTACCGGTACACCGTCCGTTTCAACGAGGAGGAACACAACCGTTTCCTCGCCATGTTCGGAAAATCGGGTGTCTATGCACGGTCGGTTTTCCTCAAAGCGCACTTCTTCGGGCAACCGTTCAAGGTGCTGAAGGTGGACAAGACGCTGGTGGACTACTACACCAAGCTGTCGGATTTTCACGCGCAGTTCCGCGCCGTGGGTACGAATTACAACCAAGTCGTGAAGGAATTGAGGCTGCATTTTTCCGAGAAAAAGGCGATGGCGTTGCTCTACAAGCTGGAGCAACACACCGTCGAACTCGTGAAACTGAGCCGTCAGATTGTGGAATTGTCGAGAGAAATGGAAGCAAAATGGTCGCAAAAATCAGTGTAGGAAACTCGTTGTACGGCGCGATTGCCTACAACGGGGAGAAGATTAACGAGGCGCAGGGGCGGCTTCTCACCACCAACCGCATCTACAATGACGGTTCGGGAACGGTGGACATAAGCAAGGCGATGGAGGGTTTCCACACCTTCCTGCCACCGCAGATGAAGGTCGAGAAGCCGGTGGTGCATATCTCACTCAACCCGCACCCGGAGGATGTGCTGACCGATATTGAGTTGCAGAATATCGCCCGCGAGTATCTGGAAAAACTCGGTTTCGGAAACCAGCCTTATCTTGTATTCAAGCACGAGGACATCGACCGCCACCACCTGCACATCGTGACGGTCAACGTGGACGAGAACGGTAAAAGGCTCAACCGGGATTTTCTCTACCGCCGCAGCGACCGTATTCGCAGGGAACTGGAACAGAAGTATGGATTGCATCCGGCAGAACGAAAAAATCAGGGATTGGATAACCCGTTGCGCAAGGTGGATGCATCGGCTGGCGATGTGAAAAAGCAGGTGGGCAACACCGTGAAGGCTCTGAACGGGCAGTACCGCTTCCAGACGATGGGCGAATACCGTGCGCTCCTTTCCTTATATAATATGACGGTGGAGGAAGCGAGGGGAAACGTGCGCGGACGGGAGTATCACGGGCTGGTCTATTCCGTCACGGACGACAGGGGTAACAAAGTTGGCAATCCGTTCAAGTCCTCGCTCTTCGGGAAGTCCGCAGGCTATGAAGCCGTGCAGAAGAAGTTTGTCCGTTCCAAATCGGAAATCAAGGACAGGAAACTGGCAGACATGACGAAACGCACCGTCCTTTCCGTGCTGCAAGGCACTTATGACAAGGACAGGTTTATTTCCCGGCTCAAAGAGAAGGGCATAGATACCGTGCTGCGCTACACAGAGGAAGGGCGCATCTATGGGGCTACCTTCATCGACCACCGCACGGGATGCGTGCTGAACGGTTCGCGCATGGGTAAGGAACTTTCGGCGAATGCCTTGCAGGAACACTTCACACTGCCATACGCCGGACAACCGCCTATACCGCTTTCCATCCCGGCGGATGTTGCGGACAAGGTATATGGGCAGACCGCATACGACCGTGAAGACATGTCGGGCGGTATGGGCTTGCTCACTCCCGAAGGTCCGGCGACCGATGCCGAGGAAGAGGCTTTCATCCGGGCAATGAAGCGCAAAAAGAAGAAAAAGCGCAAGGGCTTGGGTATGTAATCAGAGTATCAACAATTAAAAAATCAATGTATGTCACAAGAAGACGATTTGAGGGCATTGGCGAAAATCATGGATTTTCTGCGTGCCGTGAGTATCATTTTAGTGGTCATGAACGTGTACTGGTTCTGCTACGAAGCCATCAGGATGTGGGGCGTGAACATCGGCGTGGTGGACAAAATCCTTCTGAACTTCGACCGCACGGCGGGGTTGTTCCATTCCATACTGTACACGAAACTGTTTTCCGTCCTTTTGCTTGCCCTGTCCTGTCTGGGTACGAAAGGTGTCAAGGGTGAGAAAATCACTTGGGGGAGAATCTGGACAGCATTTGCCGTCGGGTTCGTGCTGTTTTTCCTGAACTGGTGGTTGCTGCCCCTGCCGCTGCCGCTTGAAGCGGTGACGGGACTATATGTCCTTACCATTGGAACGGGCTATGTCTGCCTGCTGATGGGAGGTCTGTGGATGAGCCGTCTGTTGAAACACAATTTGATGGAGGATGTTTTCAACAACGAGAACGAGAGTTTCATGCAGGAAACGAGGCTTATCGAAAGCGAGTATTCGGTCAATCTGCCGACACGTTTCTATTACAGGAAACGCTGGAACAACGGCTGGATCAATGTGGTTAATCCCTTCCGTGCGTCCATCGTGTTGGGTACGCCGGGCAGCGGCAAGTCATACGCCGTTGTAAACAATTTTATCAAGCAACAGATTGAAAAGGGATTTTCGATGTATGTATATGACTTCAAATTCAGCGACTTGTCCACTATTGCCTATAACCATTTGCTGAACCACCCGGAGGGCTACAAGGTGAAACCGAAATTCTATGTAATCAACTTCGACGACCCGCGCCGTTCACACCGTTGCAATCCCATTCACCCGGATTTCATGGAGGATATTACGGACGCTTACGAGAGTGCCTACACGATAATGCTCAACCTCAATAAAACGTGGGTGCAAAAGCAGGGCGACTTCTTCGTGGAGTCTCCTATCATTCTGTTTGCCAGCATTATCTGGTATCTCAAAATCTATCAGAACGGGAAGTATTGCACTTTTCCTCATGCCATCGAGTTTCTGAACCGCCGTTACGAGGATATATTTCCGATACTGACCTCTTACCCGGAGCTGGAGAACTACCTTTCACCATTCATGGACGCTTGGCTCGGAGGGGCTGCGGAGCAGCTCATGGGGCAGATAGCGTCGGCGAAAATTCCGCTTTCAAGGATGATTTCACCGCAGCTCTATTGGGTGATGTCGGACAGCGAGTTTACGCTGGACATCAACAATCCCGAAGAGCCGAAAATCCTATGCGTGGGCAACAATCCCGACCGCCAGAACATCTACGGGGCGGCACTCGGATTGTACAACTCCCGCATCGTGAAACTCATCAACAAGAAGGGGATGCTGAAGTCGTCGGTCATCATTGACGAGCTGCCCACGATATACTTCAAAGGGCTGGACAATCTTATAGCTACCGCCCGAAGCAACAAGGTTGCCGTGTGTCTGGGTTTTCAGGATTTCAGCCAGTTGGTGCGAGACTACGGGGACAAGGAGGCGAAGGTGGTGATGAACACTGTCGGCAATATCTTTTCCGGGCAGGTGGTAGGCGAAACGGCAAAGACACTATCGGAACGGTTCGGTAAGGTGTTGCAGAAACGGCAGTCCATCTCCATCAACCGGCAGGACGTGTCCACCTCCATCAACACGCAGATGGACGCGCTCATCCCGCCGAGCAAGATTTCCGGTCTTACGCAGGGTATGTTTGTCGGTTCTGTGTCCGACAACTTCAACGAGCGCATCGAGCAGAAGATTTTCCACTGCGAGATTGTGGTGGATGCCGAAAAGGTCAAACGGGAGGAAAGTGCCTACAAGAAAATTCCTGTCATTACCGATTTCACGGACGAGGACGGCAACGACCACATGAAGGAAACGGTGCAGGCGAACTACCGGCGCATCAAGGAAGAGGTGAAGCAGATTGTGCAGGATGAACTGGAGCGCATCGCAGGCGATGACAACCTGAAGCATTTGTTGCAGCAGAAGTAAATAAAAAAATGAAGAAAGGCTTACCATAAACCTTTCTTCATTTTTTTAGAACTTAAGCATTATCCATACTTACTAAGATTCCGTTTTCCAAAATTTTTTGCAATGGAATTTTCTTTAAGATTTCTTGATAAGTGCTATAGAAGTCATTATCAAGTCCTATATAAACAATATTGTCATGTAATTCTTCTATAACACTAATATGTGAATGCAATTTGCACTTTTTATCAGAACAATCTGATACGATACTTTTAATTCGTTCCAACTTATTTAATAAATCATCATATTGAGATAACCCTTTTGTAGTTGGTTGTATTTGATAATTAGTTTTCTTTGCCGGTTGTATATTATGTTCAGGATCTAATAATACTATGTGAAATATAGAAGAATCCCGATCAAAATAACCTACAATACGCCCCGTACTTTTTGTTATCGAAAATTGCATTATTGGAAAATCTGTCTCATTGTCCAATATTTCTTTTGGTAGCCAATCTAAATCTTTTCGTTGAATAGGAATGTTTTTAGCACTCCAATCTATTGGATGACATCTTAATGCAATACTACCTCTATTTTCTTCTAATACTTCTTGCGGTGTCATAGTACCCAAAGCACCTAATCGTTCAAGAAGCCCAATATGCCATCCCTTAGAACACTCTCCAATCTGAAAATTAGGTATCTGCTTAAAGTAAGAGAAGGAAAAAGTTATCTTCCTTCTCTTTAACTCATTTTCTTGTTCTTTGGTAACTAATGATTTGTTTCCGTATTTAGGAGAATCTGAATTAAGATTTAATAGTTTCCCATTTTTTCCCATAATACTCAATCATTAGTTCTGGAGTAATAACCTTGTCACAACGCTCATTTACATTTAAATCTCCACGTGTTTCAATCCAAGGCATCTCATTGTGGGACAATCGTTCTAATTCAGCACCGCTATATTTAAGATAATTCTCCAATATAAAGTCAATAAATTCAGCGTCTTCTGATGATAAACTCACATTGTGATTCATGCAATCATCAATATTGATTTCTGAATAGAGATATTTTGTAGAATTAAATCGATTGTAGATTTCTCGATTTACCGGACCATGAATCCATGCTTCAAACTCGCCGTCAAACATAGGTTTTTTATTGATACCATAAGACCATGCTTGAACATAATACAATAACTTCTGCAACTTTAAATTTATTAAAGACGCAAATCTATCTTCCGATTTTACTCGTAAGATAATGTAGTCTGTTATATCGTGTATTGAGTTCATCTGAATTATGACTATATCAATTTCAATGCAAAGTTAATATCTTTTTCTAATATAACAAAATAATGAATTGAATTGATGTGATTTATTCTAATGAATTTGTTTTTTATCTCCTCATACGATCCAACTCATCATCGCGCAGCATCCTCTCGTTCAATTTCTCCTGCATTCTGTCAAGGAAGTAGGTGCGGCTTTCGTTCTTCCGGCGTTTGATGTCGGTGTAGAAACGGTAGCAGTCCTTCGACTCAACCCCGAATATCTTGTAAAGGAGCGGGGCAAGCTGTTTGAGCGGCATGTTGCCGTTGTTGATGCAGCCCATCTCGTCGATGCCGTAGATAAGTTCCACGAGGTCGATGGCATTGCCCGTCCATTGCAGGAGGCTGGCGGTGGTTTCTGTTGCGTTATTGGCGGATATTAGTGGTGGCACTTGGGGCGTGGCAAGGAATTTCTGCATCTTTCTTACGAAAGACAGAGCCTTGCTGACGTAGGCGGCAATCTCTCTTTTTTCTTCTGACAGATTACGCACGGGATGGTGCTGCAACTCGATTTCGATGTAGGCAAGCGCGATGACGGTAAGGTTCATGTCCATGCCGCCGTTGCACAGTTCGATCACTTGGGTGGCGAAAGCCGTGTATGCCGTTTCCATATTGCAGTCGCCGGCTTCGTTTATCAGGCGGAAAAAGTCGGTTTCCGCCAACAAGAAATAATTCATGGTTCTGTCAATTTTGAAAATTACACTTTGTTTTCTGCGTGCGCACATAAATATAATTGGCAAAAAGCGCGGCAGAAAATATTAAATCCAACACTCAATTTTACAAGGTGCTGGATTTCAAAGGCATAAAATTCAATATTTTTTCACAAGGACAAATTATCTCCGACTTAAATTGTTTGTAATCAGAACATTTATTCTATTCCTGAAAATAGAAATGTATGCTTGCCGCACATTTTGGCTATCTTGCTTTTTTATCAAGGATATAGATAATGCGACATACACCGTTGGAATAGCTTTTCAAGGAGGAAAGCGTCCAGTGTTGCTCCGGCAGAGCCGATTTGAAAAAATGCCGTCCTGTTCCCGCGATGAAAGGAACGGTGTATAGTATGATTTCGTCCACAGCGTGCATACGCAGCAGTCCGTTGATATAGTCCGACGTGTCTGGTGTGGCTTCCGCGAGGTAACGAATGTTTGTACCGTCTTTCCGCCATTCGTGCAGCATTGAAATGGAATAGTCCGGTGTGACATGGTAAAGGGCTTTCTCCCTGATTTCATCAAGACCGCAACGGTCAAGGCACAAATCCTGATGTGCTTTATCATATAACTCTGAAGAAAGACATCCGTCCATCGTCAGTACGGCGAGAATCTGAACTTTACCCATAATCGTTTCCTTTCGTTAGGCAAGGGTAAAAAAAGTAGCGTGCAATTCACACTACCTTCAAGCGATGGCTCTGGTAAAGCCTTTACGGAGAGTACGTGAATGCACGCTATGCATAAGCATAGCATAAGCATCACGCAATCGTCTCCGTAGTTCCAATTTACCAGATTTTCGCTTGAAACGCCTTGCGGTCTTATCCTATATGTTGGCGGCAAAAAGCTCCTGCCAATCGCCGTTTTTCTCAAATGTTATGCAAAGATAGCCAAATTCAGTGAATTACGGGCTATGATTGCTTGAATTTATATTTAAGTCCATACTCTTCAAGTTTGCTGTATAGTGTTGTTCTGCCTATTCCGAGCAGTTCTGCGGCGACACTCCGGTTGCCGTTTGCCTGTTTCAACGCCCGTAATATCCGTTCCTTATCCTCCACGTCATTGCGCAGGGCGAAACTGACGTGTGAGGTAGGTTTGATTACGGCAAGCTCCAGATGTTCTTTCGTCGCCACACCTTCCTGCGCTTGCAATACAGCTCCCATTATCTTTTGCCGAAGTTCCCGCACGTTGCCCGGCCATGCGTGTGTCAGCAACGCTTTACGTGCTTCGGAACTGAAACCGCTCACATTGCATTCCAATTCCTTGTTGGCTATCTCGCGGAAGAACTCCGCCAACGGCAAGATGTCCTCCTGACAGTCACGCAAGGGCGGAACGGTTATCCCGAAGTCATGCAGACGGTAAAACAGATCCTGCCGGAAACGCTTTTCACTCACTGCCGCCTCCAGATCCTCATTGGTGGCGGCGATGATGCGAACATTGAAACTTCTGTCCGATTTGTCACCGATCGGGCGATACCGCCTCTCTTGTATGGCACGGAGTAACATCTGTTGGGTTTCTAACGCAAGGTTGCCCACCTCGTCCAGAAACAGCGTGCCGCCTTCCGCTTCATAGAAATACCCTTTCTTGGTACTATCCGCACCCGTGAACGCGCCCTTGACGTGTCCGAAGAAAGCTGATGGTGCAAGCTCTTTAGTGAGTGAACCGCAGTCCACCGCCACGAATGGCTTGCCTGCCCGTTTACTTTTGTCGTGCAGGTGGTGGGCAATATGTTCTTTACCTGTTCCGTTCTCTCCGAATATCATCACGCTCATATCGGTAGCGGCTACCAGCCTTATACGGTGCATGATTTTCTGAAAGGCGGAACCTTCACGGGCAAACACGGGCATACGGCGTTGTCCCGCCTGTCGTTCTTTCTGTATGGAACGGAGAAGAGGGACCAGTTTATCCTCCACAAGCTGTTTGGGGATATAGTCTATCGAACCGAGCTTCATGCTTTCCACTGCGGTATGCACTTCGGCATAGTCGGTCATGATAATGAAGGGTTGCATCTTTCCCTCCTTTCGCATCCAGCGCAAAAGGTCTATACCGTTACCGTCAGGCAGACGCAGGTCGGCAACCACGATGTCATTATCCGTTGCCTGTTGCAGATGTTTCTTCGCGGTTGAGAGATGGTAAGCCTTCATAGTGTGGTAGCCCTCCCGTGACAGCATATTGCAGACATATTCGCAATACACAATGTTGTCTTCCACCACAATTATTTTTGTCTTATCCATCTTCGTATTTTCTCCTTTCCTTTTCTGCCAACCGGATTATTTCCGCTCCTTTTTCCAACACGGCAGTCACAGCACGGCTTAACGCTTCACCATCCGGGAGTGTATCGCCATGAAGCAATCCGTAAAGTTCCCTTAGCGGTTGGTCGGCACGTAGTACTTCCCACGAGCTGCGCAGGTGGTGTGTAAGAGAATCCAGCTTTTGCAGGTCTTTCTCTATTGCCGCATCCTGTACCGCCTGCATCTCTTTTTCAGTTTCCGTCATCAACTTATCCAGCATGACGGCTTCATTGCCGTAAGACAGCAAGGCTGAAAAATCAGGTTCTCCGTCCGGTGTCGCTTTTATGGCACATTTGTCGGAAACTTCCATCAGTTCCGATATGGAGAACGGCTTGAACAGGCATCCGGCAAAGCCTTTTGCCAATAGTTCCCCTTTGTTACAACTGCCCGAAGCGGTTGCCACAACCACCGGGATTGTTGGTGAATTGCCCACGTTGGACGAACGCAACAGTTCCAGCAATTCGAAACCGTTTATACCGGGCATATTCAAGTCTGTCAGCAACAGGCTGTATTCTTTCTGGCGTATCATTTCCATCAGTGCCGCAGCATCGGTGCAAGTGTCGCAGTGTATTCCTTCTTGGGAATACATCTCTTTCAGCATCAGAAGTAATACCTCATCATTGTCAATAGCGACAACATCATGGAATTTATTGTTATGATAAACAGGTGTATCGCTTGTATATCCAAGCTGTTCTTCAGCTTCCTGCATAGAAATTTCAACTGTGAAACGACTGCCTTTCCCTTTCTTGCTGTCCAAACGGATTGTTCCGCCAAGCATCGACACAATATTACGCATTATGGCAAGCCCAAGCCCGAAACCCTCCTTTGCGGCGGCATTTGATAGACGTTCAAACGCACCGAACGCTTGTTTCTGTTCCTCTTCTGTCATGCCTGTACCTGTATCTTCAACGACCAGTGTCAGAACTCCATTATCATATTCAGTAATCAAAGAAACACCGCCTTCTTCTGTGAACTTGACAGCGTTTGACAGCAGGTTATTCCCGATTTGTATTATTCGCTCTTTGTCGGTCAATACAATGGCATCGTGTCCAGTCTTCACGGACAAGGACAGCCCTTTGTTCACGGCAACAGGCATGAACTCCGTTTCAAGTGTGTGCGTGATTGCAGAAATCCGGCAGGGTGACAGACGGGGCTGTTCCTTGCCGTTGTCCAGGCGGAAGAAGTCAAGCAAAGTGTTGAGCATATCCCGCATACGGTCGGAGGATTGCAGTATATTTTGGATATATTGCCCATTATTACCGCTATTGCATTCTTTCCGCAAAAGTTCGGTATAGCCGGTTATTGCCGTCAGTGGTGTACGCAACTCATGGGTAATAGTATGTACCGCTTTCTTTCGGGAGGTTATGAGTACCTCATTTTGTTGCATGGACTGTTCCAATTGCTCGATCAAATCCGTTGTCTTGCGTTTGTATCGTTTAATGTTCTTTGCATCACGGTGTATGATGATATAGGAAATGACCAACAGCAAAAGAACAAATCCCATCAAGCCGCCTATCTGCATAAATGATTTTTTACGCATGGCTGTTATCTCGCTTTCTCTATTTTGTAAATCAGATTGTACCTTCTTTTCGATTTGGCAAATCAATCCTTGCAGTTGTCTGTTAAGTTCTGCATTACGGGCAGCAAGACTATCGGCTTGTTCTGACAATCGACGGCTCTGCGCTTTCTGTTCGTTGACCATGTTTCTATTGGATGAACGGAGCGTAGTTGTTGTTGTCGTTGGCTTCGTTCCCTCTTTTTTGCCGAAGATGCTCAAGAAACCTTTTCGTTTTGGCTTTTTGGACTGTTCCTGCACACTTTTCTGCACAATAACCGGAATTTGATTGGCTATCTTCTTGTTAATAGATTGTTGTTCATCCATTAACCGGACTATCTGGAACATCTGTCGTTCCTTATCCTCTAAAAGACTGCGCACACTATCGATGCGCTCTGCTGGATAGGTGACCTTGAAACGGCAGAGCATACTGTCCATTGCCATACGCCGTGCATGGTAATGCTCGATATCTTTATCGTTCCATTCCAGTATCGTTTCACCCAATAGAGAAAATTTTATCATTTGAATATTGATATTGTTTATTTCTTTTCGGAGCTCGTCTATTTTTTTATTGCCAAGTTCTAATGCTTCTATCTCCTGCCATTCATAGAGGCTATTATATGCCATACATCCGATAAGAATGGAGATAAGTATATATCCCAACCGTATTGCCTTATAGAAATTTCCTGACCGCTCCATTATTTTGATGACATTGTTTTTTGAAACATGAATAAAAGTTTATCGTTTTCGTTCATGCGGATATTATCAGAATAACCGCCTTTTGTTATTTGATACCCGCATGGCTTAACCATAAAAATGCCTAAGCCCTTAGTGTATGAACTTATTTCTGAGGCATAGTCTTTACTTGTATTTAATGGAACTTTCCCTTTAATATGACACCACTCATTATTGCAACTGATGTCTTCAATCTCAGACATCATTTTTTGCAAATCTGTAATAGCTTTGGAACTTGCCTCCTGGGGTATCTGCAACTCAAAATATAGCATCGGTTCGAGAATGTCCACACCTGACTGTTGCAAAGCCAGCCTGAAGACATAAGGGGTCAGCTGCCTGAAATCAGCAGGTGTACTTACCGGGCTATAATATTCGGCTTGAGTAAAAGTCACTTTCAGATCTGTCACTTCCCATCCATGTAATCCTGATTGGCAAGACATACGGATTCCTTCAAAAACGGCATTTTGAAAAGAATGGTTCAGATAACCATAGGAGATGTCACTTTCGATCTGCAACCCTGTCCCTAACGGCAAGGGTTCAAGAGTCAGCCCTATTGTGGCCCAATAAGGGTTGGGTGGCACTTCGATCTGAATAATCTTATTGACCTTTTTTACAGGTCGTTCTTTGTAGATAGTCTTGATCTCATCAAAATGGATCTTGACGGAAAACCGTTCTTCCAGCAATGTCTGTATGATTTCCTTTTGGGTCAAACCATATAACGAGATTTCCAATTCATCGCTATATGAGTTTATGGAAAAGGACAAAGACGGGTCTTCAATCCACAATGTATTCAGAGCGGATATAACCTTGCTCCTCTCTTCGGGCTTGTCTGGCCGGACGGAGGATTTGAGAGCGGGATGCTGATGAGATAATCCTTGAATCAAACAAGGCTCAGCACCTAAATAATCTCCGATTCGAAAATCTTCCATATCCTCTACAATCGCGATATCATTGGCACCCACTTCATCAACATTTATCTCTCTGCCCTGATAAATAGTTTTCAGATTTTTAATCTTGATGGATTTTTCCGAATCGTTGATTCTTACAACGTCTCTAAGTCTCAGACTTCCGTCAATTATTTTTAGAAAACTTCTTTTATGTCCTTTGGGGTCATGCTCTATCTTATAGAGATAAGCTGAAAGTCTGTCTGAGACTGATGCCGGAGGAAGTATAAAAGAAGTGATGGCGTCCATCAACTCATTGATGCCGATATTGAACATTGCTGATCCATGTAGCACCGGATAGACTTTGGCTTTTGCCACAAGAGCGATTATCGTATTCCAATAATCAGTCGGTGGAATTTCGCTATCCGCCAAATATCGTTCCAATATGTTGTCGTCATGGTCGCATACAAATTCTTTGTATTCTTCCTTTATATATGTTTGGGAGCAAACTGGATAAACCGATCCATCGACAACAGTTTGCATACACAGGACATCTTGCGACAGATTTGTTTTTATATCCAGATACAAACGCTCCAAATTCACACCGGCACGGTCAATCTTATTGATAAATATAATTGTCGGGATTTGCAGCTTCTGTAAAGTATTGAACAGCAACTTTGTCTGCGCTTGTATGCCTTCCTTTGCGGATAAGATGAGGACTGCTCCATCAAGCATTTTGAATGTCCGCTCCACTTCCGCAATAAAATCCATGTGTCCCGGAGTGTCAATGATATTGCATTTCACCCCGTTCCAGATAATAGATGTCGTAGAAGCCCGGACAGTAATTCCTCTACGTTTCTCTATATCCATAGAGTCTGTTATGGTGTCACCATTATCCACACGGCCGCACTTTTCCGTTGCTCCACTGGCAAACAGCAGATTCTCGGTTACGGAAGTTTTTCCTGCATCAATGTGAGCAAGAATTCCTAAATTTATAATATTCATTTGGATTAAGCAATAATATACTACATTAGATGCGTTGTCGAAACGCACCTTTTAATACCTCCTCGTAGCATGTGAGAACTACAGGATTACTAACTCGTATTAATATGTATATTATTACTGCCGCATAACGATTACAAAATTACACAAAAAAATATATCTAACAAAAGTGGGAGGATTTTTTAACTTTTTACCATAGACATTTTATTAGGGAAGCGTAGGTTCAACTGGTAAGTACAAATAAGTAGAAATGTTTGAACAACACCGTTTTAGGAAGTTGAAAAATCAAGTTTCTCTCTCGGTATAGCGTTTATTTTGGCCAATATCTTCTTTAGTTTGGCATTTGAGTATTTCCCATTCGTGTTCTATTTAGCTCCTTTTATGAGTATGTAGCAAGTTGCTTATCAAATTCAGCCTCTTTGAGGGTCAAATATGGTTTTGCAAATGGTGACTGACAAGACATAAACAAGGTCAGCAGGAATTTTTTACATAAATGGACATGAATGTATATAACCTAAAATAAGAATAAATTTTAATAAGGGCTGCCCAAAAAGAAAAAATGCAGTTACCATCCTACAGATACTTGCAGAGAGGATAAAATTTACTTTTAGACCTTTTGGGATAGCCCCTATTAATACTTCAGATAAAATTCCTAAGGTTATATTTTCAATCCTTTGAACCGGGTTTCCTCCTTGGCATACAGCCCCGGATGCCCAGTTATGGTGTGATTGGGGATAATACTTTCCGATGGATTGCGTATCTGCGGCGGTGCATTTTCGGAATATTGCGCCTGCCTGTTCCGCACATCTTCCGCTTCCGGCTTGACCTGTTGCCCTTCGTTCTCCTTTTCGGCGACTTCGGGCGTGGGCGGCGCAAGTTCCAGTTGTATTTTTCGGTCAAGTGCGGCAAGTTCAGACTTCAATTGTTTCAGTTCTTCCTCCTTCTTCCACACCTTGCCCGCTATCTCCTGCAACTGCGGTATCTCACGTTCCAGCACTTCATTCTTAGTCTTGTACTGGTCGATGATGGAGGGGATGCGCTCCAAAGCGTTGAGGAAATTGCGGGCGGCGGCCAACGGGTCAGCCATTGCCAGATGTCCGTTGTTATAGGTGTACTTGTAGTTCCCCTCTACCACGAAGCGGTTGTCGGTAAACTCCAATCCCTCTTTGAGTATCCTCTCGCTCACCACCTTTATCGGAAAACCGTAAAGTTCTCCGACCTGTGTGTAAAGCCCGCCCGTAGTGGCGTTTTTCGCTATCTCCTGCAAACGCTTTCCGATAACCTTCTCATCGGTGGAATCCACACCGTCCACCTTTATTATATTAAGGCGGTTGCCCTCCCTGTCGGTCTGCGCCACCGAAAGGAAGCGGTTCCAGTCCTCCGTCATGGCATCTATGACAGCCGTGTTGTTACGCAACTCGGCTGTCTTTGACTCCAGCTTGAACTCCGAATCACGCCTGCCCTTGTTGAAAGACTTGCGTTCCCCTTCGAGCGAGGCGATACGTTTTTCCAGTTTCGCCTTGTCCAGCAGGTCGGTGTTGCCGGATAGCAACGCCATGTACTCCGAGAAGTTCATGCCCGATTTTTCGTCCATAGCCCCCTCGTCGATGGTACGTGCACCCATCGCACCGCTTTTAAGCTGGCTGATGAAAGTCTGCTTGCAATGCAGGAGGTTGAACTTGTAGCTGTCCAGTGACTTCTCCACCGCGTAGATTATTACGTCCACGTTGTTCCCGGCGAAATGCTTGGCAATTTCGTTTCCGGCTCTAACTCCGCGTCCGTCACGCTGTTGCAGGTCGGACGGTCGCCACGGTGTATCAAGGTGATGGATAGCCACACACCGTTTCTGTGCGTTCACACCCGTTCCGAGCATGGAGGTGGAGCCG
The DNA here is from genome assembly GCF_023656795.1 of Parabacteroides caeci. Lineage (NCBI taxonomy): Bacteria > Pseudomonadati > Bacteroidota > Bacteroidia > Bacteroidales > Tannerellaceae > Parabacteroides > Parabacteroides caeci. The sequence goes on along the minus strand of NZ_JAMOKT010000030.1, from coordinate 51,747 downwards.
AACAGCACACGCACCGTTCCGGCATTCATGGCGTCTATCACCGCCTTCCGAGCCTTGTCGGTCTTGCACTCCTGAATGAAGCGCACCTCGCTTGGCGGTATGCCGTAGTCCTCCGTCAACTTGCGCTTGATTTCCGAATAGACGTTCCACCCGTCTCCCGGCTGGTATGTCCCCAAATCAGAGAATACGAACTGCGTTCCCTTCTGCGCGTCGTATTTTTGGTAATACTCCGCAATCATCTTGGCACAGTGACTCGCCTTGTTGTCGGGGTGGTCTTCATAATTCGGGTCTATCATACGCATGTCGAGTGCCATCTTGCGGGCATAGTCCGTGGCGATAAGCATCTTCGCCTTTTCCTCCGTTTCCGAAAGCGGCAGTCTGCCCAACAGGGTGGCATCGCCAGTCTTTGCGAACTGCATCAGTTTCTGTATGAAGTCCTCCTGTTCCGGCGTTGGCGGTATGTGGTGCAGTATCTCGTTCTTGGCAGGGCGGTCAACGCCCACATCCTCCGCCGTGCGGTAGTCCGTGATTTCATTATAGAAGGCGGCAAGCTCCGGCACTTTGATGAAGTAGCGGAAACGCTCCTTCTGGACCACATTGTTCGTCACGTTAAATTCAAAATCCGTCGTCTTCTTGGCAAATATCGCCGCCCAAGCGTCAAAACACCTTATGTCCTGCCGTTCCAGCTCCTTCGGGCGCAGGTACTTGAACAGCAGGTACAATTCAGTCAGTGAGTTGCTGATAGTCGTGCCGGAGAGGAAGGTCGCACCCAAGTCTTTTCCTGTGCGCTCCTGTATGGTGCGTATGGCAAAGAGCATGTTAAGTGCCTTCTGGCTTCCCTCGCTGTTTCCCAGCCCCGCCACACGGTCATGGCGCGTGTTGAACGTCAAGTTTTTGAACTGGTGCGATTCATCAATGAAGATGTGGTCGATGCCCATCTGTTTGAAATCCACCACGTCGTCCGTGCGTGACTTTATGGCGTGTTCCACCTTCTCCAGCTTCGCTTCAAGGTTGTGCTTGCGCTTCTCCAGACCTTTCAGCATCGCCCGCGACACGTTCTTTCCCTGCTGGCGCAGCACTTCGAGGTTTTCCTCCACCGTGTCAAGTTCCGCTTGCAGGATGCGTTGCTGCAACTCCGGCGACTGCGGTATTTTGCCGAACTGGTCGTGCGACATGATGACACAATCGTAGTCGTTGTTCTTGATGTTGTTGAAGAAACGCACGCGGTTGGCGGTCGAAAAGTCCTTTTCCGAAGCGTACAGAATACGCGCATTGGGATATGCCGCCTGATAGGTGGCAGCAATCTCCGCGACATTGGCTTTCAACCCGATAATCATCGGCTTGTGCGCCAGGTTCAGACGTTTCATTTCATGCGCTGCAATACACATTATCAGCGTCTTGCCGGTTCCAACCTCGTGGTCGCAAATTCCGCCGCCGTTCTGCTTGAGCATCCAGACGCAATCCATCTGCGAGGGATAGACGCTCCTGATGCCCCGGCTTGCCAGCCCTTTCAGATTGAGGTCGGGGAAAGTCTGGTGCGAGCCGTCATACTTCGGGCGTACGAAACAGTTGAACTTGCGGTTATACATCGTCGTCAGCCGTTCCTTGAACTGCGGCGACTGCTCTTCGAGCCATTCGGAGAAACCGTTTCGTATCTCGTCAATCTTGGCGTTGGCGAGTTGTATTCCCTCGCTGTCGCGCACCTTGATGTCGTTGCCATGCTCGTCCTTGCCGATGGACTTCATCATGTCGGGGCAGGTGTTGTGCAGGGCATGTTTCAGGAGGTGCATACCGTCATAACTGCGGTAATAGCCCTTCACGCAGAACTCGTCCCATATCTTGAAGTTCTTGTGGCTGCACGCCACCGAAAACTCGTCCATGCTTGCGGAGTAGGCGATTTTCACCTCCGTGTCGAACAGACGGCTCATGTAGGCGGCATAGACACCCGTCGGAATCCATCGTTCCCCGAAGTTGAAATCAAGGTCTTCGAAGGCGATGCGCGGCGGTTCGGCGTCTTTCAAGGCTTCCAACGCCTGTTTCACTTCAGGCATACGCTCATTTTCGGGATTGTCACCAATCCAAGCCTCTATGCGTTCCGCCTTCTCTATCACGTTTCCGGCTATGAAACGGTCTTTGATCTCGTAACCGGTCACGAGCGGATTGTAATAGATACGTCCTTGCAGGGCTGTGAGCAACTCCTCCGCCGTGCTGTCGGTTATCTCCCGCATATAGTCGAGATCGACCGTGCCGAACTTGTTGAGCGACGCGGACAGTGCTTCTTCAGGAGAGCCTACGTTGGCATGGCTCTCCACCGCGAAGGAAACGGGACGCTCGAAGATGTCCGCCTTGACAAACTTTCCGTTCTTCACCCGTTCCAGCGAAAGGATGTCACGCCCGCCCGCGTCCATCATCACCAGCTTCACGTTCTGCTTGGCGTTGAGGTTGCCGTAACGCATGACGAACTCATCGTAACAGGTGTTCAGATGCTCACGCCACTGGACATTTGCTTCGTGCAGGTTCGATTCATAGCGGTACAGCCGCTCGTAGGCGTCACGGAGTAAAACATACTGTAACGCCTTCTCCTTCTGGTAGCCTTTCAGGTCGAGCGGCTGGAATGTAGCCCCGTATGGTGTGATGTCCTTCAGATAGCCGATGTTATGACGTCCCCAATCTGTCACTAACGACCCTTCGCGCAGGTGCATCTCCGGCGTGCGGTGGTAGGCACGCGGCGTAAGGTCCACGACTTCCTCCTTCGGCTTTTCCGGTTCGATGTCGGGAAAAAGGGAAGTCGCCACCGCTTCCGGTGGAGCAGCGGTAGCGGCAGGTGTGGCGGCAACCTCCGGCTGTGTTTTCTCCTGCCGGGGGTGTTCACGTGGTACTTCCGGCGTGACCGTCGCAACCGTTCTGTTTTCCTGTTTCTCATTATGCTGCCTTGCCAGCTCCCGAAGTTCCTTCCTGCGCTCCGGCGTGAGTCCCATCATCATCTCGTAGAAGCCGTTGATGGGAGGATTGGTTTCCCAGTCCAGCTTTGCATAGATGTCGTCCGGGTCGGCAGGCTTGGCGGCACTGTCCGCTTTCGCCTCTTTGTTTTCCGTAACATTCTTAGGGGTGGAAGCCGTCGGCACAGCCGTAACATTCTGTGTGGTCTGCACCTGCGACTTGGGCGTAACGCGCCTTGCCGGGCTTTCCTTTTTCGCCGTTTTTTTCTTTTTGGCGGTTTTAGGCTGGCTGACCTCTTCCGTCATGCCCCAGAGGTCGAGCAACGTGAGCTGCACTCCGGCGGAATATTTCGGACGAGGTTCTATCTCCGGCTTTTCCTCTGCGGATTGCGGTTTCTCCGTCGGAGTTTCCACCGCTTGTGCCGGAGGTACCGTTTCCAATTTTATGGCAGGACGCTCCATTTCCTTTTGTACGGCAACCCTCTCTTCCGTTCCCGCCTGCCGGATTGTTCCCGAATACAGGCGCATGGCGAGCCTGTAATGGAAATCCTCGTCAAGCATACGGCGCAAGTCCCCGGCTATGCCTGCGGTCTTGCCCTCGTGCAGATAGACCATAGCGGGTTTCCCGTAGGGGTCTGTGTCAAGTTTCGCCGTCGTATGCACGATGCGTTCCGGGTGGTGGATGAAATAGGCGTTGTCGGTCAGGTCGGTTTTCGTGTCCGTCTGTATCACGGTCATCAGCCGCTCGTCCTGCGACATTTCCTTCTTGCTGAGGTTCTTTTGCAGGACAATCAGGTCACTGCCCACTTCTGTCCCCGCGTTGTCCGTGAACAGGTTGTTGGGCAGGCGTATCGCAGATACCAGATTAGCCTGACTGAACAGCTCGTTACGCACGGAGGTCTTGCTGCTGTTCAATACCCCTTGCGAGGTGATGAACGCCACGATACCGCCGTTACGCACGGCATCCAGTCCTTTGAGAAAGAAATAGTTGTGGATGGCTTTCTGTGCCGATCGTCTGCCGAAGGACCCACTCTTTTCAAATTCCGCGTCGAACACGGCAATGTCACCGAACGGAATGTTGGACATCGCCAAGTCGAAATAATTGTTGAACGGTCTTTCGATTTTCTCAAAACCGCAGGTGCGCGTTTTCTTGTCGGGATAGAGATGCCGCAGGATTGTACCCGTGAGCAGATCCTTCTCGAAAGCCATCACGTCCGCACCGGGGCTGTGCCGTAGCACGGAATCCACGAACACGCCGACACCTGCCGACGGTTCGAGCATACGGGTGGGACGGACGCTGTAATCCGCCAGCACGTCCGCAAGGGTGTCGGTTATCTCTTTGGGGGTGTAGAAAGCGGTCAGCACGGACGCTTTCAGCGAATCCACAAACCGCTTGTACTCCGTTTCGTCATTGCTGTTCTCACGGATAAGCCTGTGCAGCTCCACCGTCGGGGCGAACAGTTCGAGGTCGGATTTCGCCCACCGGACGGCATCCGTCAGTTCCTTCGCAGGGTTGAGGATACATTTCAGACCGCCGAAACCGCAGTACCTTTGGAGTATGGCACGCTCTTCGGTTGTCGCCGTTCTCTGTTCCCTGTCAAGGATGAATGCCGTCCGTATCGCCTCGATGTTGTCCCGCAGTTTCTGTTTGCGGTTAAACGCCATATTCGTCTAAGTAAAGGACGGTTGCCCCCGTCAGCTCCGTGTAGAGCAGGTCGTAATCGGAAGACAGGGCGAAGTTGTCGTCCGAGAGGTCATAGACGGAGAACACGTTGCCGACAAGCGGCAGGAGTTTATGGATAAAGGCTTCACGCTTCTCTTCCGGCACTTCATCGGAAAACTCGTTCTCCACGACTTCGCGGAGGATGTCGTAACGGGAATAACGCAGCCCGCGCAGCAGCGTGTCCATAGCCAGTTCCTGCGCACCGTCGGCGGGATAGCCTTCGAGCCGAGCCTTTTCATACGTTTCGGCGGCACGGTCGGCGCGTTCCCGTATGAAAGCAGTGTCATCAGCCTGTTCAAACTTGTTCGTGCGGAGATAGTCCAGCAGGTACAGACCGTAATAGGAAAAGTCGGCCTGACCCTCGTTTTTCTTCTTGTTGTTCATTACTTTGGAGTTTAGTGGATTGATATTTAACGGGATAATCGGTTGAAAAAAGGAAGAAAAAGGCACTCGGTATCCCTCCGAGTGCCACCACTAAATCCAAAGTATGAGTGTAATCCGGTATTGAAGAACAATTCATTACTCTGAACAAGTGGCAAAGTTAGTGCAAATCGAAGACAATACGAAAAAAACTTGTTTGTTTCTATTGTTGAGATGCAGCCTAACTTATCAAAAGTTAGTGATTATTTCCTTTTTTTCGGATAGGAAGACTTGCATTTCTTTTCCGGGAACACGAACGTCGTGTTATAATCCCCGTCAAAGGCGACTATGGCATCGAAGTTCTTGCCCTGCTTGCTCTTGAAGCCTTTGAGCAGCTTGGTGTGCCCGTCAGTGAGCAGGTCTTTTATTTCATCGTCGGACAGGGTGCGTCCCGCTTTCAGCCGGAACACGAGAAGCCCGCACTCCGTGTTGTCGCAGCGTACCACCTTGCCGTAGAACCGCATCCTGCCCGTGCCGCACTTGGGACACGCGCAACCGGAATCGCGGCTGCCGAAGAGTTTGTCGCATGAGAGCAGTTCGGAGGTAATCTCCCGCGTGTACGCCTCTATCTTTTTGCGGAAGGTATCGGCGGACAGCTCCCCACGCTCGATGCGTGCAAGTTCCTTCTCCCATTCGCCTGTCATGGCGACATCGGCGATGCGCATCGTCTTCACCACGGAATTGAGTGCAAGCCCCTTTTCAGTGGGGACAAGCGATTTCTTGCAGCGTTCCATGTAACCGCGCTTGAAGAGCGTTTCGATGATGGAGGCGCGTGTGGCGGGAGTACCGATGCCGCAGTCCTTCATCGCCTGCCGCAGTGCGTCATCCTCGATTTCCTTGCCCGCCGTTTCCATTGCGGACAGCAGGGTGGCTTCGGTATGTAGCGGCTTGGGCTTGGTCTTCCCTTCTGTGATGGAAGAGGCTTTCAGTGTCAGCGTGTCGCCTTCCTGCCAGCCGGGGATAGTGGTTTCATCCTTGTTTTCCTCGCCATAGACGGCACGCCATCCGGCTTGCCTGATGACGCTGCCTTTCACGGTAAACTCCACTCCGGCACATTCCGCCATGACAGCAGTCACGTCCTTGACGCATTTTTCGGAGAATGCCTCTATCATGCGTCCGGCAATCATCTGATAAATGGTGCTGTCCTCTTTGGAGAGGAAGAGCGGTTTCTCTCCCGTGACGAGCAGGGCATGGTGGTCTGTTACCTTGCCGTCATCCACGCTGCGGCGTGTCGGGATGGCTTTTGCCCGCACCTTGTCTTTCCATTCGGGCTGCGTGCCGATAAAGGCGAGCAGCTTGGGGATTTCAGCGAACACGTCTTCGGGGATGTAGCGGCTTCCCGTTCTCGGATAGGTTATCAACTTCTTCTCGTAGAGCTTCTGCGCGATTTCAAGCGTCTGTTCCGCCGTGAAGCCGTGCTTGGCGTTGGCTTCTTTCTGGAGCGTGGTCAGGTCGTACAGCAACGGGGTATCCTCCGTTTTCTCCTTGCGCTCGGCTTTCGTTACCGTTGCGAAGCCTGTCGCCTTTACCTTATTATATAGCTCCGTTGCCGGTTCTTTCGACTTCCATTTTTCAGAGGATGAGAATTTCACGACCTTGCCGTCGCAACCGTCCGTTGCGATATGGAGCTGCCAGAAGGCTTCGGGCGTGAAACGGCGGTTCTCCCAGTAGCGTTCACACACCATCGCCAGCGTGGGTGTCTGCACCCGTCCGACGGAATACGTGCCGTGTCCGGCGGCGATGGAGAGTGCCTGCGTGCCGTTGATGCCCACGAGCCAGTCGGATTCGCTTCGCGCTTTGGCGGCGAGGTATAGGTTGTCATACTTGCCGCCGTCTTCGAGGTTGCGCAATCCCTCGCGGATAGCCTTGTCGGTGAGCGAGCTTATCCACAGGCGCACGAAAGGAGTGGTACTGCCCGTGTAGTGGTAGAGGTAGCGGAAGATAAGTTCACCCTCGCGTCCGGCATCGGTCGCCACGATGATTTGTTCGCTTGCATCGAACAGTCTTTTGATGACTTTTATCTGCGACACCACGCCGCTGTCGGGCTTGTAGCCCTTCTCTGTCCTGACCTGACGGGGGACGAGCGTGAAGGTGTCGGGGATAATCGGGAGGTTGTCACGGACGAATCCGCGCACGCCGTAGCCGTCAGGCATGGCAAGCTGGACGAGGTGTCCGAATGCCCATGTCACGGCATAGCCGCCTCCTTCGAAATATCCTTCCTCTCTTTTTGTCGCGCCCACGATGCGGGCGATTTCACGTGCCACGGAGGGCTTTTCTGCAATGATTGTCTTCATGTTTTCTTGCTTTTGTTGTTGATACTTTGGATTTTATTTTGGATTCAGTGGCGGACACGGGATTACATTTTCATGCCCTTGCCCGTTTTCTTCGGTTTGTCCTGCTGCTGTTGCTGGCGGGCGGTCTTCGGGGCTGTCTGACCTTTCTGCAAAGGCTCTTTCAGGTTCTTTGTCGCCTCGTTGGTCTTGCCCTCGTTGTTCACCGCCACCTGCGTGCGGCTCTCGTTGGACGGGGCGACCTGCTGCCCGACATCGGGGTTCGTGTCGTAGCGGTATGGGCGTCCCTTCTCCGGGTTGAACTTGATATACATCGTGGCATGGAAGCCCTGCTTGTCGGTCACGTTCTCCAGCTTCACGGCCTTGCCCGCCACATAGTCGGCTTTCTGCTGTTCGGTGAAGTTCACGCCGCTCCATTTGCTGATGGGGCGGATGCTGCCGTCCTCGTTCGTCCACGTGTTGCGGCGTTGCTCCTTCTTGGTCTGGTCGGCATTTTCCCCGCCTTGCGCCTGATTTTTCGAGGTGTCGCCTTTGGTTTCCTGCGTCTGTGCGGTACGGGGTGACTTGCCGGTTCCCGGCACGAACTCCACGCCGCGCTGCTCCACGTTCACTTGCAGGGTGGTGACGAACTTCCTGCCATCGTTGCGCTCGATGAGCTTGTCGCGCACGGGCAGTCCGGCGCGGAGCATGTCCCGTTCCTGCGCGGTGATTTCCGTCTTGCCGATGCGCTCCGGGATGCGCACCTTGCTCGCCGGAATGTCCGTGATTTCATTCGTCTTGCGGTCGATGCTGATGTAGGAGGGGATGATTTCGCCCGTTTCCCTGTCCACAATGTCCACGACCCTGCCGAGGTTGCCCGTTTCGCGGAGGTTCTTCCGGTCATTGTCGGAGAATTTGTGTTCCTTGTACTCATCTAACTTCTGCTCCTTGCGGATGAAGTGCGGCACGAGGCTGACATTCCCCTCGCCGTCCTTCTTGAAGGAGAGGCGGGCGTCCAGCTCGAACGATTCGCCGCCGAAGGTCGGTTTGACCTTCACCAAGTCGGACTTGCCGTAGTGGAGCATCTTCGTAAGGTCACCGGACTTTTCAAGGTCGTCACGCTTCACGCCCCATCTGTCCTCCAGTTCCTGCCAGTTGATTTTACTCTCGTCGATGGGCCGGTAGCCCCGTTTGCCCTGCGTCTGTTCGGAATTGTCCTGTTGCTGTTCTTTCTGTTGTTCCATGTTCTCCTGTTTTTGAGGTTCTTGTTTCTCTGTCTGTTGCGCAGCTTGCTCTTCCATCACCTGCTGTTGATAGGGGAAGGTGTCGATTTTGTGCGGTGCGAGGATTTGTTTGTTCTGGTACGGATGCTGGAGCAGGTCTTTCATCACGCCCAGCATGGAATCCACTTGGTCCGCCGCGATGCGGTAGAAACCGAAGCGGCTGGGTTCCTTGCACTGCCGGAAGAAGTTCTTGAAGAAGTTGTCCAGCACGTCGCCATGTCGGTCGAATTGCAGGAAACTCTGCGCGTTCTCCGCTTTCGCGGGGGTGCGTTTAGGTGTACCGTCTGCGTTCAGCCCGGCTACCACGCTAATCTCGCCCGTCTTCTCGTCACGGACTACCAGCACGTCCTTTTCGTCTTTTTTCTTTGCCATCTAAAAATGTTTTAATGGGTTATTTATGAAAGAAATTATGGATACGAGCCTTGTAGAAGGCTATATCTTCTTTTTTGAAGTCCTTGATATGGTTGGAAAGGAATGTCAGCACATCCTCCTCGCTGTAATAGGTTTTCTTGCCCAGTGTCTTGTAGGGCAATGCACCGACGCTGCGGTAGCGTTGCAGTGTGCGCTTGCTTATCTGGAGCAGCATGCACAGGTCCTGATTGTCGAAAAGGTGGATGCTTTCCGTGAGGGCGGGCTGTCGTTCCTCCGTCTTTATTGCCAGCAGCAGTTCGTCCTGACGGTCGAGCCGTTCCATCAGCTTCTGCATCCAGCCCTCGAAGATGTTTCGTGTGAGCAGTTCCATAGCTATGTCCTCCTTCCTTTGGGTGTGCCTCCCGTTCGTAGCGTGTGGTTGCGTTTCAGCTCCTGCGGTGTCGCGGCGTCCTCGTTGACGGTACACTCATCAAGCAGGCGGTCGATTTCAGACTGCCGGTAGCGGCATTTACCGCGAAGCACGACATAGACGATGCGTTGCTCGCTGCGCATACGCTGGAGGGTGCGGGTACTCACGTTAAGCAGCTGCGCCGCCTCGCGTGTGGTGAGCAACCTGTCGGACGATGCCGCTTTCTTGTCGCCGGAGGCGGCACGGACGTGTGCCGCAATCTCCGCTATCTGTTCCGTCAATGACCGGAAGACGGAACTTTCCATCGTTATCACTTTCATATTCAGTCCTTTCTTTTTGTTTCTGCGGCAAAATTCGGCAATAAACAAAAGGGGCTTTAACAACTCACTACGTGACTCACGTAAGATTTTTACGGAAGATGGCTCCATAACCCGGTCAAACGGCGCAACAGGCAGCCTTTCAGCGGAAAACGGTACGTGTTAAGGGCTGCATCGTTACCTTTGCGGGCAAACCGGTAATTGCATGAATATGGAAATAGTATCTATCGAGAAAAAGACTTTCGAGATGATGGTGGCGGCATTCGGCGCACTCTCGGAGAAGGTCGCCGCCCTGAGGCGCAAAAGCGACACGGGGCGCATGGAAAGATGGCTCACGGGCGAGGAGGTCTGCGGGCAGTTGAGAATAAGCCCGCGCACGTTGCAGACGCTGCGCGACAGGCGGCTTATCGGCTACTCGCAGATAAACCGCAGGTTCTATTACAAGCCGGAGGAGGTGAAGCGGCTGATACCGCTTGTCGGCACGCTCTATCCGCATGGCAGATGATTTGATTTATTCACCCACTGAATCCGAAGTTATGATGAACGAGACCAACGATGTTTTTACGATGGAAGACGAGCCGATAGCCTCTGTGATGCAGGATATGCGCAAAGGCTCTAAATGGCTGTCCGCATTTCTGGAAAGTTACCGTCCTCCGCTGGACGGGGAGCGTTACCTGACGGACGGCGAGGTGGCGGAACTGCTCCGTGTGAGCCGACGCACCTTGCAGGAATACCGCAACAACCGCGTGTTGCCTTTTATCCTTTTGGGAGGGAAGGTGCTTTACCCGGAAACGGGGCTGCGCGAGGTGCTGGAAGCGAACTACCGCAAGCCGCTGGAGTGAGGCGGTTGCATGAAAAAGTAAACGGGCGACACCTTTTGTGGTGCTGCCCGTTTACTTGTCTTATGGGGAATCTGTTTTTAACAGTACCCGACCTTTCCGTTCTGAATGAACATCACGTATGCCTGCCGGTTATCTTTTGAGAGTGCCTTTCCCACCAGCCATGTGCGGAACAGGTGGGTGTTGTAGGTGTTCAGCCGGAAAGCGACCGGGATGATGATTTCAAGCGCGTACACGTCCGCGTACAGCCCGTTTTCAAGCTGCATGTAGCGACACAACTCGTAGTCGTTAAGCACGTCCGACTTGCGGACTGCTTTGATGGCAGCGTTCACTGCCGGGACGGTCGTATGGAACAGTCCGGCGATTTCGGTGGCGGTCATCCACACTTCGTTACCGGTTACGCTGACCGCCTTGTCCTCTATGATGATTATGTCACGCTTCATGGCTTCTCTTTTTTAGATGGTACAACCTGCAAATTCCTCAATGCCGTTCAACCTTGCCGCAAGGATCTCCATGTCTTGATTGAGTTTTTCTTTGGTTATCTTCGCGTAAATCTGCGTTGTCTTTATGCTCTTGTGTCCGAGCATAGAACTGACCGTTTCGATGGGTACGCCGTTGGAGAGAAATACCGTTGTGGCCGCCGTGTGGCGGCTCTGATGCCACGTGATATGCTTGGTGATGCCGCAACGCTTGGCGACGGCACGGATACCGGCAAGGCACGTGTTGTAATGCGGGACGGGAAATATCCTGCCGTTCTCGCACAGTCCACGGTATTTGCCGATTATGCGGTTGGCGATGTCAAGCAGGCGGATGTTGGACACCACGCCCGTTTTCTGGCGGTTGATGTTTATCCACTCGTGTTCATCGAAATAGGTGCGGATATTCTCTTCCGTGAGGTTGCGCATATCCGAGAATGACAATCCGGTGAAAGCGCAGAACAGGTAGAGGTCACGGTACAGTTCCTGTTTGGCGTTTTTCAGTTTGCCCTCCATCAGCAGGCGGATTTCCTCTTTGGTAAGGAAACTGCGTGTCGTTTCCTCCTTCTTGATTTCATACTCGCGGAACGGGTCGCGCGTCAGCCACTCGTTGTTGATGGCGATGAATACCATCGTCCGTAGCGGGCAGACGTACAACCAGACGGTATTGGTGCAACAGTGCTTGTCCGTGCGCAGGAACATCTCGAAGTCGGAGATGAAAGCCGGGGTAAGCTCTTTCAGGGCGATGTCCTTCACATGGTAGCGGATGTCGAGGAACTCTTGCAGGTGCTTGTAAACGATACGGTACTTTTCCAGTGTGCCTTTGGCTTTCATGCCTGCCTCCACCTGTTTCTCATAGTCCTCGTTGTGCTGGCGGAACACCTGCATCAGCGTGTGATAGCGGTGTTCCAGTCCGAGAAAGGCGTTTTTCACCTTTTCCGCCGTGACGAAGTTGTCACGCTCCATGATTTCCTGATAGTGTCTGTTGATGCGTACCCGCATTTTGTCAAGCATACGGTTCGCTTCGAGTGCCGCCGTGCTTCTGCCCGTGACACGTCCCCCTTTGGTGTCCCACAGTTTCGGATCGACAGTCAGCTTGCAGCTGAACTGCGTCTGGCTGCCGTCCACCGTGATGCGTCCCATGACGGGAACTGTCCCGTCTTTTTTCACTACCTGACGCTTGAGATAGTAGATTACTGAAAATGTACTCTTCATCGTCCTTAATTTTTTTGGTTTCAAAATTAGTTGGTGAAGAGTCCGGTGTCGGTACGCAAAACGGGGAGGAACGGCGCAATCTTTTTCCGTAAGCAAATTTTTCGCGTGAGTTGTCGGTAACTCACTATTCCTTAGCGTCTTGTTTCGTCATCCGTACCCGTTTGTCGCATTTTCGGGCATGGTTACGAACAAGTAACGTTGCGGCGTCAGGATTTGGCTTTGGCAGGGATTGTAATGGCTTCACGAATTTTCGCCACTTCAACTAAAACCCTTGTAACTCAATTCTATCACTATATCTTTCCGCATTTCACTTTTTTGTAGTAACTTTGCAAAAAAAAATAAAGAACAGTCAATGTTTAAACATTTAATCGCTTTCACAGGAGTACTCCTGTTTGTCTCTGTTTTGCCGGGAAAGGCACAGAACTTAACGCCGAACGACACTGTCTCAAAAGAGGTTGTTATTGTTGATGGGCAACAGCTTAACGAAAAGCAATTGCAACGTTATTACCGTCAGTTACGTAAAGATTCCATCAGGGCCCATAAAAAGATCTGGTGGTCTGTTCTGGGTGGTCCGTCCTATACTCCGGAAGCCTCGCTAGGTGTCGGAGGTGCCGTACTGGCCAGTTTCAGGATGAACAAAAACGACACGATTTCTCAACGTTCTTTCCTTCCGGCAGGAATCAACCTCTCAATAAACGGTACGATCGTGGTGGCAGGAGCCGGAACTTTCTTCTTTAACCAGAATAAGTTCCGTATTTATGCCAGCTACGGATACAGGAACGAACCGGCCCATTATTACGGCAAAGGCTATGAAACTATAGAACATGTAGACAGAAGCGACTCGACAACCCGTTACCATAGAAGTTATTTCCAGATATATCCCCGTTTTGTCTGGGAAATCCGTCCGCATTTTTACCTGGGAGGACTGTTCGATATCAACTTTACAAATGCATCGGATATAAATCCGGTGATAGAGCAAGACTACTATTTCAATCAGTTCAAACGGAAATATCTGAACGTGGGAATCGGAGGTTTGATTCAATACGACACAAGAGACGATGTCGCCACCCCCACAAAAGGCGTCTTGTTAAGCGGAAATATGAAAGCATTCGGAAAATATCTCGGAGGTGCCTATAACTACGAAATACTGGAACTTGAATACCGGCATTTTGTGAATGTATTCCGCCCGAGAAGTACCCTGGCATGGATCGCTAAAAGCCAGATAGGTATGGGAGATGTCCCCTACTCCGAATTACCCTCTTTCGGTTCGCCCTTCGACCTGCGCGGATATTACTGGGGTAAATACCGGGATAAATCCATGGCCTATGGTATACTGGAATACCGCCATATGTTCGGTTCGCCGGCAAAATACAAAAGCGGAAACTTCTGGGCTAAATGCGGTTTTGTTGCCTGGATGGGAACCGGAACAATCGGTGACACCCCATTCGACTGGGATAAATGGAAGTTGAATTTCGGTGCCGGATTACGTGTGCAAATGCAACCGGGCAAGAACTTCAGACTCGACATCGGTAAAGAGCCGGGACTGGATGGAGTTCAGGTTTATATGAACATGACAGAGGCATTTTAACCGAATCCTCATTTTGGCCTTAGTAAGCTATTTGTCAATCGATTACAGTTTCCTCGTAATTCCCTCATTTGGAAACTCTAGTTTCCTGCCCAGGGAACTGTAATTTCCTGCCTGGGAAACTGTAGTTCCCTTACTAGGAAACCAGCGTTTCCTGCTTAGGAAATTCTGAGGGGACTGCATAAAAAAACATCCGCCGTCATTAGTTAGAGTAAATGACGACGGATGTTTTTTATTTCGGTTCGCAAGTGTGTTCGTTAGAACGACAGCTTCATCGAGAAGCGTACACCTTTTGTCTGAATACCCGGATTATCGCGGTAGGTCAAACGCCAGACATAATCGAGACGAAGGAACTTAAAGATATTCTCAATACCTACTCCGGCTTCCATATAAGGCGTATTACCCAATGTATAAGAACCTTCCGGGAACAAATACAAATCTTTGCCGCCATAATAAGGATTATTCTTATCGGTCAGATGACCATACATTCCACGGAATGAAAGAACCTCTCTCCATTTCAGTTTCTTTATCAGGGGAAGACGGTTCAAAAGAAGTCCGTTCATAAAATAAGTAATGTCCCAGGATGCATACTCGTCGCTGATGAACTCCATCGCATTCATATTGGTGTATGATTCAGGCTGGATTGTATAGGATAAGTTCGCGTTCGGCAATATCAATAACGGATAAGGAACTTTGTCCCACACCTTACCTGCTTTACCGATAATATCGACATATCCGAAGGCTGAGAACCAGAAACGTTTCTGAATACCCAAATCGGTACGGTTATATGTATAATCGGCCCCTAACACACCTTTTCGGGCTGTGATATGGTTCAATGTAATTATCGGAGCATCAAAGGAGATCGGATAACGATAATTACGGGTCTGATAGAATTTCTCGTTCGGAGCATAACGGAATTTGAATTCCATTTCCGTCATCGAATAAGACTTGACCGGCGTAATATGCCCATCTGCTTCGATCCTGTCAAAAACCGCATAATCCGTTGCAATCTCTTTTTTGTTACGAAGAGTCGCACCATAAGCGATTCCGTTATAATGTTCCCGGTAATAAGCCAGTTCAGCATTCCTCAGATAAGTAGCCCGGGTATCTCTCTGTCGCTTCCAGACAAGGAAAAGGTTATCCTTATTGGTGTACATATACTGCTGTCCCAACTGGTTGATATCGTAAGTGTATTGCAACCGGATAGAATTAACCGGAAATTCTTTACGGTATTCTTTCTTGTCATTAAAAGAGTATTCAATTAATCCGTCATATTTCAGCTTTCTGTCAGTGGTTCCGTAGGCAGCATAACCTTCCAGGAAAAGATGTTTACTGAAAGCAGTAGTTGTTGTTCCCCCAACACGAAAACGGGCACCTTCTATTGCATTACCACTGATAAAGGTATTAGCCGGTCCGAACTCAAACTTATTCTTTACAGGGTCCGTGCTAGTCCCTATATAACCGGAAGTAAGGATCGTAATGATTTTCTCCGTAACATAGAAAACGGGAACGGCACGTAGTTTGGCCATCAGCTTTTCAACCGTGTTCTGTTTTCGTGTTCCGGCTTCTTCCGGGCGGTTCAGATCCCAGAAATCTTCAGGTTGCTTATAAGCGTTCTGTAAAGTTATCACAGGGGCACTCTCTTTGAATATCTCCTGATTTTCAGGAGGAAGGAAGGAATGATCGCTGTATATGTTCAATCTTCGGGCATACATACCCTTGGATTTTTCCGTTAGTTTAAAGTCTACGGATATATCATCTTTAGTAATAATACGTGTACCATCTTCTGTCCTTTTGAATGTCTGTTCGATCGTCATTCCGCTGACAAAGTTCAGGTTGATATTCTTCGGTACATTTAAAATAGCTTTCTGTACGAAGAAGGTAGAATCGAGTGTAACAAACAGATGTCCGGTAAAACCAAATCCTTCCGATACGAAGGGCACAAACCCCAGGTCTACACACTGCTGTCCGTTCACCTCCAATGTGTCGAGCAAATAATATTTATAGAAATTAGGTCCTATTGTGGACAGCGGACTCACAAAACGTTGCAGGAACAGTGGAATATCATTCTTAAAGATATCGACTTCCCGGAATACTTCCCCCAGGAATTGTTGCATACCATCACGAGAAAATATCTCATCTACACCGGCAGCCTTTGCTCCCAGCACAACCCTTTTCTCTACTTTAGGATCTTTACGGTAAAAGATGCCTTCCACCTTTTCCTTTTCAGAAACGGGTAGAATAGTCTTTCCGATATCCAGCGTATCGATATAATCGATCAGGAAGTCGAATTTCCCGCCTTTTCCATTCTCTTTCTTAGGCTTCGGCTGGTAATCATTCATCGCAAAAATCATCTTTTCATATTGACTATAACTGAAATAGTCATGATTGCGAGGATCATTACTCTCCCGGGAGTCAATCACATTTTTAACAAAAGTCACGGCCGGATTTTCCTTCTTGCTGTACTTCTCTTTCTTCGGCTTTACAATGACTTCACCCAAATCAATACTGGAAGGGGCCAAAGGAATTTTAAAATAATTCTTCTTACCTATAGCCACTTTCAATTCTTTTTCGGCATATCCCAGATATGAGACAGACAGAGTCCGTGCATTAGATGATGTGGTTAATGAAAAATTACCGTCATCATCGGTTGTCGTTCCGATAGTTGTACCCTTCAGTATGACTGAAACATATGGTAACGTTTCTCCCGTGATAGAGTCCGTTACTATTCCGCTTATTATAGTGTTCTGGGCTTTTGATGCAAATGCAACCAAAACAAATGCCAGAATAAAAACAATCTTTTTCCCCATTATTATTAACTCCCTCGTTAAACTCCGCAAAATTATAACAGATTCTTTTTTATGAATGTTCCAAATTGAACCGATTATATTCCAATTGACAACAAATCACATTTAAAAGACCCAAAATAGATGTTTTAAAATGAATTTATACTACTAATAACAAAATTCCTTCTTTCCGTAACGGGAAGTTTCGGGACTTCAATCAACGTATATCCTGCATCTTTATAGACATCTTTCATTACATTATATGTATCTATCGCTTCATTAAATGATTGTTTACGTTCTTTATCCGTATGGTATATATTTTCCCAGGGAGGAAGTATGAATACCTGCCTGCTATACCTGTATTTATCGACGGCCAGTTCTATTTCCTTCCGGTCGGTTAACCCAATCAACCTTGCATATGCCAGTGTATCAGGGATTCCTCTGTCAAAAAATAATATGCCTTCATTTTCTTTATGAGCCAGATATGATTCAACGGAACGTTCCAGCATCATACTGGTATATAAACCGGTATCTTTCCAGGGTAATGCGTTCCCACCCTGTAGCTGTTGTTCTTTGATAATATCTCGTGCTACTTCTTTTACTGTTTGATATCCAACAATTTTAAGTTCTTCAATTAATGATGTTTTACCCGTTCCAGGTCCACCAGTAATAACATACAAGCCTGTTTTTGTCAACATGATTTGTTTATTTATGACTATTATGGCAAAAGGAAATACAACCCGGATGAAAAGCTGTTATAACCGGAATTGTACGTGCAAATATACTGGATTATTTCTTTAAACCTATCAATTCACTCTTAAATTTAACAATTCACTTTTGTTTTCTCTTGTCAATATTTCTACCTTTGTGCACGAAAAGGGGTGCCATACTGTAAACGGGCTGAGATTATACCCTGTGAACCTGATGCGGGTAATGCCGCCGTAGGAAAGACAGACAAGGCTTTTCCCCCCTTTGGTATGTGAATATGAAAACAGATACATTTTATCGTTATCCGACTGCGTTAACCATTGCCGGTTCCGACAGCGGTGGCGGAGCCGGGATACAGGCAGATATTAAAACATTCTCGGCATTGGGAGTTTACGGAGCTTCCGTAATCACCTCCATTACGGCCCAAAACACACAAGGTGTCAGAGGCATACAAGCCGTCTCTCCGGAAGTCTTGAAAGGCCAGTTGGATGCGGTCTTTCAAGATATTACCATCGATGCAGTCAAAATCGGAATGCTGCATAATAAAACAGCGGCAGAAATCGTCGTAAATGCAATCGATACTTATTCACCGTCGCGTATTATCCTGGACCCGGTGATGATTTCGACCAGCGGTAACAAATTATTGCAGGATGATGCCATAGACATCATTGTCCGCGAACTGTTCAAACGGACATCGTTGGTCACACCCAACATCGATGAAGCTGAATTTCTGTCCGGAATGAAGATAACTTCCGAAAAAGAGATGTGCCTGGCGGCAGAGAAGTTGCTGTCTTTAGGTTGTCATGCCGTATTAATGAAGGGAGGACATTTAAAAGGAAAAGAGATGACTGATATATTATATGTATCGGAAGCGTCCCCTCTCCGGCTTTCGGCGGAAACTGTAATTACGCTCAACGGCCACGGCACCGGTTGTACGTTGTCTTCCGCTATTGCCGCTTACCAGGCTTTAGGTAAAAGCCTGCCTGATGCCGTCAGACTGGCTAAAGAATATATAACAAAAGCAATTACAGAAGGGAAAGATGTACGGACAGGACACGGGCATGGTCCCTTGAACCATTTCTTCGCTCCGGTTCCTTTAGTAAAAACAGAGATAAAGAGATAAAAGGATCGTATGAAACTGTTCGTAATCACAACTCCTTTCTTTTTTGAAGGGGAAAGCCGGATAATAACCCATTTGTTCAGGGAGGGAATGCAGCGCTTGCATCTGCGCAAACCCCAGAGTGACATCGACAGGTTTCGTCTCTTACTGGACGCTATCCCTGCCGAATATCATTCACGGATTGTATTGCACGAACATTTTGAACTCACAGCCGGATACCGGTTGGCTGGCATCCATTTGAACAGCCGGAATAATATCCTGCCGGAAGGTTTTACCGGAAGCATAAGCCGTTCATGCCATTCCTTGCAGGAAGTACAGGATAACAAACAGTTGGATTATGTATTTCTGAGTCCCATCTTTCAAAGTATATCCAAAGAGGGATACGGAAACGGCTTTCCGATAGAGACATTACGGGAGGCGGCAGCTTCGGGCATAATCAACGAAAAGGTAATCGCCCTGGGCGGAATAGAAGAAAAGAACATTCCGCTGATTGCTTCCTTACATTTCGGAGGAGCCGCTATTCTGGGAGCTTTATGGGGCAAAGACCCTTCTGTAACAAACGAAACATCTATAATAAAACGATACAAACAATTGGATATATGGCAATAGAATATCATTTGCGCAAGCACGAAGATAAAGGACAATTTATTCCACAAGGCAGTGGTGAACGCCTGATGTTTATAACCCACGGTACTTCTAAATACACAGAACGGGAAGAAGTCAAAATGGTTCTTGACGGCGGTTGTTCATGGGTACAGCTACGGATGAAAGGGAACATGAATATCTTTGCAGCCAGGGAAATCGGGCAACTAATCAATGAGCATACAAACAAATGTATCTATTGTATAAACGATAATGCACGGATTGCTTTGAGATGCGGGGCGAATGCTGTTCACCTGGGGAAAGAAGATATATCAGTATCCGCCGCATGGGAAATGGCAAAAGAGCAGTTATTTCCGGACGAAGTCTTCTATATCGGCGCCACCGCCAATACCTTTGAAGATATCGAGCGTGCTGTCGGACAAGGAGCTTCCTATATCGGCCTTGGGCCATTCCGTTATACGGAAACGAAAAAGAAACTCAGTCCCGTTCTCGGTCTGGAAGGATACAGAAAAATAGTGCAGCAATGTAAGGAGGCTGGCTATAAAATTCCGATATTTGCAATCGGAGGAATCTGCCTGGAAGATGTTGCCCCGTTAATGGAGACCGGAATTACCGGAATAGCCGTATCGGGAGCCATCATCCATGCAGAAGACCCCGTAGAAGAGACCCGTCGTTTTATTAATGAGATAAATAAATATTAAATATACTGTAATGGCAAGCAAGAAAAACATGCGTATTACCTATCCCGCATCGGAAAAGATATATATCCCGGGCGAAATCAACAAGATAAAAGTGGGTATGCGTAAAATCAAACTTCTGGATACCGTCACTATCGACGAAAACGGAGAGCAAGTTTTTAAGAAAAACAATCCGGTGATTGTCTATGACACAAGCGGTCCTTTTTCCGACCCTAAAATAAATATAGATATAAATGCCGGTATTCCCCGTATCCGCGAAGAATGGTGTTCGAAACGTAAGGATATCGAACAACTGAGCGAGTTGTCTTCCGAGTATGGCCGTGCCCGTCTGGAAGATAAAAGTCTGGATGAGATACGTTTTCCGAAACGTCACCTTCCCTACCGGGCCAAAGAAGGTAAGAATATCACCCAGATGTATTATGCCAAACGGCGTATCATCACTCCGGAAATGGAATATGTGGCCATACGTGAAAACCAGCAAATCGAAGCATTGGGACTGAAATCTTATATCACTCCCGACTTTGTCCGTAAAGAAATTGCTGCCGGACGTGCCATCATACCGTCCAACATCAACCATCCGGAAGCGGAACCGATGATTATCGGTAAGAAGTTTTTGGTGAAAATAAATACCAATATCGGTAATTCGGCATTGTCTTCCGGTATCAGTGAAGAGATTGAAAAAGCGGTGTGGAGTTGTAAATGGGGTGGCGATACCCTGATGGACCTTTCGACGGGTGACAATATTCACGAGACACGTGAATGGATTATCCGCAACTGTCCGGTTCCGATGGGAACAGTTCCTATTTACCAAGCTTTGGAGAAAGTGAACGGAAATGTAGAAGATCTGAACTGGGAAGTATATCGCGATACATTGATTGAACAGGCTGAACAGGGTGTGGACTATTTCACCATTCATGCCGGACTATTGAAAAAACATATCGATTTGACAGCGAACCGCTTATCAGGTATTGTTTCGCGTGGTGGTTCCATTATGGCTAAATGGATGCAGCTGCATAATGAAGAGAACTTCCTGTATACCCATTTTGCAGAAATATGCGATATTCTGAGCAGATATGACGTTGCTGTGTCTATCGGCGACGGTCTTCGTCCCGGTTCCATCTATGATGCCAACGATGCAGCGCAGTTTGCCGAACTGCATGCGATGGGCGTATTGACAAAGATTGCCTGGGAGAAATTCGTTCAGGTTATTATCGAAGGTCCGGGCCATGTCCCGATGAACAAGATTCATGAGAATATGAAAGAACAGCAATATGCCTGCCACGGTGCTCCGTTCTATACATTAGGCCCGTTGACAACGGATATCGCCCCGGGATACGACCATATTACATCGGCTATCGGTGCCGCGCAAATTGCCTGGTATGGCACAGCTATGATTTGCTATGTAACACCGAAAGAACACCTGGGATTGCCAAACAAAGAAGATGTACGCAACGGAGTGGTTGCTTATAAGATAGCTGCCCATGCCGCCGACCTGGCAAAAGGCCATCCCGGAGCACAGGTCCGTGACAACGCTTTAAGTAAGGCACGTTTTGATTTCCGTTGGAAAGACCAGTTCAACCTGTCACTCGACCCGGAACGGGCTTTGCAATATTATAAGGAAAGCGCTGTTACCGACGGGGAATATTGTACGATGTGCGGTCCGAACTTCTGCGCCATGCGTTTAAGTAAAGACCTGCATAAAGAGTGCAAGGAATAAAAAAAACTATGAATGGAATCAATCGAAATGACACTCCGGAAAATATCATTTAGATAAAAAAACAATCGTCCGGAGGGCGGCCGATCATTTTTTTTGACAAAAATAACTGTCCGCCCTCCGGACGATTACTTTTTGTCACAGAAATGGTTGTCCGCCTTCCGGACAGCTATTTTTTTCTTCAGAAATGATTGTCCGGTTTCCGGACAGTTACTTTTTTCTTTAAAAACGATTGTCCGGCTACCGGACTGCTACTTTTTTTTCTGAAAACAACCTTGCCGCCAATGTATACCCTTCGTTATATAACGCCTCCAGCTTTTCCGGATTACTTTCGGTCCGGCTTACCTCTATTTTGTTTTCAGGACGAATCACGAATGCTTTACCTTCGGCTTCCAGTTGGTCGATATAATCGAGTACTTCATTATAACGTTTATACCTCAGTTTGAGCTGTTCCCGTATGGCCGGATATTTTTTATAAATGAATCCCGGCAGATAAAAGTTCTTATCCTTTTTACGGTATCCTTTATTTCTTGTGAGGATTATCACATTTTTCCGGAAACCGTCATCAATAGCTCTTCGGATAGGAATAGCATCACAAACTCCGCCATCGACCATCGGGACGCCGTCCACATAGGCAACCGGACAAAGAACCGGCAACGTGCAGGAGGCACAACAAATATCTACCAGCCTGTTTTTATCTTTCTTCTCTTCGAAATATTCCGCCTTCCCGGTCAGACAGTTGCTGGTAACCATCACGAAACGTTCTTTCGATTTGAAATAAGTATCGTAATCCAACGGATAGTATTTATCAGGATAGACATAGAATAAATATTCCATATCGATATATCCCTTGCCGCGCAGAAAATGGCGGAGACCGATATAATTATACTTTTTCAATAAATCTATATTGCCGAAACGCGAACGTCCTCTCTGCCGGGACGCATAGGATATGCCGTTACTGGCTCCTGCCGATACCCCTATCGTATAAGGGAACCAGAGATTGTGGTCCATAAAACAGTCCAATACTCCGACCGTAAAAGTGGCACGCATCCCTCCGCCTTCCAATACAAGTCCTGTCTGATTATCTATTATCATAATTATTAAATTTAAAAAGCCATTGCCTGGCTCACACCGGACAATGGCCACAAAATTATAATAAATCAGCGATAAAAAATAGTCTGTTTACAGAATAACTTCGTTCACTAGAGGACGGTTTTGACGGAAATCTTCGATGTTCTGCAAGGTCGTTTCCGCAATATTATGCATTGCCTCCTTGGTAAAGAAGGCCTGATGAGAGGTGACAATTACATTATTGAAAGACAATAGACGCGCCAGCACATCGTCGTCAATAATTTTGTCGGATTTATCCTCATAGAAGTACCCCCCTTCCTCTTCGTACACATCCAATCCGGCTGCCGAAATCTTCTTTTCTTTCAGTCCTTCAATCAGGGCATTCGTATGAATTAACTGTCCACGGCCGGTATTGATAATCATTACGCCGTCTTTCATCTTAGCGATTGAATCATCGTTAATGATATAACGGGTCTGCTCCGTCAGCGGGCAGTGAAGCGAGATAATGTCCGAATTTTTGTATAATTCATCCAGCGTCGTATAAGTAATTCCTTCCTCTTCCGCGAATTTATAATCCGGATAAACATCGTAAGCAAGAATATGCATACCCAGTCCCTTTAATATCCGTATCAATATCTTGGCAATCTTTCCGGTACCGATAATACCGACGGTCTTTCCGTGCATGTCGAATCCCATCAAGCCATTCAGCGAGAAATTGCCGTCACGTGTCCGCCAATAAGCACGATGGATTTTCCTGTTTAACGAAAGCATCAGAGCCAGGGAATATTCGGCTACGGCGTAAGGAGAATAAGCCGGCACACGGACAACCGGAAGTTTACCTTTAGCCGCTTCCAGGTCTACATTATTAAAACCGGCACACCGTAAAGCCAACAGTTTGACCCCGTTATCGGCCATCGCATCTATAACAGCCGCATCGGCCGTATCATTCACAAAGATGCAGACAGCATCGGCATCCTGCGTCAGGACAACGTTGTTCGGATTAAGGTGACCCTTAAAGTACTTGATATCGTAATTATACTTTTCATTTACTTTATCGAAAGAAGCTATATCGTATGGTTTAGCTCCAAAAAATGCAATCTTGTATGACATATTATTTGTTTTTTATTAAAACAGATTAAACATATCGAATGTTGAGAAAAAGCATTACTTTTACCCCGTTTTAAACGAAAAGAAATTATGCATCAACCTGTTAGGAAAAGAATTGCAACAGGTGTCATTCTTTTAACTGTTCTGGTACTTCTTTTGTTTTCCGCACGGAATCTGTTCGTACGGAAATATATAGACCGTAAACTGGATAAGATAGAGGAAGCACGCCGGTTATCCATTCATTATGACGATATACATATGCTCGGCCTGAGCGGTATACAAATCGATGGAGTATCTGTAATCCCGCTGGATGCAGATACTTTCCTGCAAAGCCGTTCTTTCCGGATTAAACTGGAACTTTCCGAACTTTTCCTTTTTAAGATATCGGTAAAAAGCATTGAGGCGGAGGGTTTGAATGTCTCTTTCATAAAGAATAACAATACTTCAAATTTTGAATTTCTGTATCATGGAGCAACAGCTCCGGAAGCTCCTGTTCAATCCGGGGCTGAACGGAATTTTGCACAGAGAACAGGCAAAATATTTGGCCTGCTCTTCAAACTGCTTCCCGATAACGCTACTTTACGAAACCTGAGCGTCTCTTATCAGAATAAAGGAGACGAACTTCTTATTGAGATTCCTTCCCTGATGATAAAAGACAATAATTTCACCACCGGAATACGAAGTACGGAAAACGGTATCCAAAGCGAGTGGGTTTGCGAAGGTTCATTACAGGACAAAGAAAAGAAAATAGAGGCCCGACTGCATGCCCGGGAGAATACAAAGATTACCCTCCCCTTCCTGAATTACCGCTGGGGAGCACAGATACAGTTTGACACGCTGGCTTTTAAACTGGAGCAGATACAGAAAAAGAGTGACCTGCATACCGTTCGGGGACAGGCACATATCAGCGGCCTGACACTTCATCAACAACGTATCTCTCCCGATACGGTTCTACTGGACCGGGCCACGCTCGACTGCCTGGTGAATATCGGAAAGAATTATCTGGAGCTGGACAGCGCTTCTCTAATCAACTTCAACCGGCTGGATTTCCATCCCTATCTGAAGACTGAGAAAAATCAGGACTGGCATATTATAGCTTCCGTAAATAAACAGGATTTTCCTGCCAATGATTTGTTCGCTTCCTTACCCCGAGGTCTGTTCTACAACCTGGAAGGATTGAGGGCTGACGGTACTTTGTCGTATCATTTCCTATTAGACATGGATTTAGCCCTGTTGGACAGCCTGCAACTGGAGTCATCGCTTACTGCCCGTAACTTCCGGATTGTCCAATACGGAAACACCGACCTGAGGAAGATGAATGAGCCGTTTGAATATACGGCTTATGAAAACGGAGAGCCAGTCCGTACATTTAAGATTGGCGAAAGCAATCCCTCTTTCCGTCCTTTCCAGGCCGTATCCCGTTATCTGCCTTTAGCTATTATGCAGAGCGAAGATGCCGGTTTCTTTCATCACAACGGATTTATTCCGAGCGCGATACGTGAATCCCTGATTCTCGACCTGAAAGAACGGCGTTTTGCCCGTGGCGGAAGTACGCTGAGTATGCAACTGGTGAAAAACGTTTTCCTGAGCCGCAATAAGACGATTGCCCGTAAGCTGGAAGAGATGCTGATTGTCTGGTTGATAGAAAGTAACCGTCTTACCACCAAAGAACGTATGTTTGAAGTCTATTTGAATATCGTTGAATGGGGACCGCTTATCTATGGTGCCGCCGAAGCCTCGCATTTCTACTTTGCCAAAGAACCTTCGGCTTTGACTTTGGGAGAATGTATCTTCCTTGCCAGCATAATCCCCAAACCGAAACATGTCCGGTATTGCTTTGACGGATTACAGTTAAAACCATATTATACTGAATTTTATAATGTAATTATAAATCGTCTCATCGACCGCGGACTGATAACTCCCGAAGAAGCGGAAGGAGTACGTCCCGAAGACCTGAAAATAACTGGTCCGGCTAAATATTACTTAGCCGGACCGGATGAAAAGCCTCTATAGCCTTCTTAATGTCTTTGTTTTCTTCGCGTTTCTTAATCTTCAGGTTGTTGCTTATTACACTCTTGCTTTTTTTGTTCGGCTTTGCGCTCTCTTTTATTCTCCCGCCAAACAAAATACAGGCCAATGAGAACCATCCCTAATGCTGTGATATATACATATATATTCATAATTAATTCTCCTTTTCTTTATTATCCGAATTACTAAGTATAACAAATCCCATTGTCATTAAAAATAATGAGAAAAAAGTAGCCAGAGTATACATTACCCATCTGTTTATAGGTTCACTCACAATGCCACTGAGAATAATACCTCCAAATATTAATTTAGAGATATCAAGGAAATAGTTTCCTGTCCTTTCTTTCATTTTCATAGTTACGAAGTTTTTAGTTGTTAAACATTGCGTCAAAGATAAAGATTCTTTTCCAATAAACAAATGAGAGGAGAACTATTATTATCCAAAGTCTATGATAACATTTGTCCCTTTATTCAGCTCCGAATCAATCGTAACTTTAGCCCCATAGGTCGTCAGTATGCGCAATGACAAACTAAGTCCGATACCATGTCCGGAAAACTCTCGGGTATTGGAGGCACGGTAGAAAGGCTGGTAGACACGCTCCAATTCTTCCATCGGAATGCCAATTCCCGTATCTTTTATTTCGAGGACCGACCCCATCAAACGCATCTCGATCGGTTCTTCCCCTGAATATTTACAGGCATTATTCAGTATATTACTGATGGCTATCTTTAATAAATGAGGGTTTGCCGTCAGGCAGAAGGCAAAAGTATCTGTCGTGAACTTGATACGGTTATCGACAAACTGCATCAGGAAATCGGCCAGCATAATAGTCTCGGTCGCATTTTTAAGTATCTCTTTATCCCCGTGCGACAGGAAAAGTAAATGCTTCATCAGCTGTATGATGCGCTTGTTTTCCGAAGCAATGCGTTTTAATGCGGACTGGTATTCTGCCGGAGTACGTTCTTTCAGCAAACTAATCTCACACTCTCCCTGTATGGCTGTAAGCGGATTGTTCAGTTCATGTGAGGCATTACTGATAAACGCCTTCTCACTTTGATAAGCAGCGTCAATACGGTCGACCATACGGATTGCATAGAGCTTTCCGACAAAATAAATCAGTACCGCACTTATAACAATCAAAGCCAGCAGCAACCAACCGATACGCTGCTGGATATCCCCGCCATACTGGTTGTTGGAGATAACAAGGACAATAAAATTACCCTCGTTATCCGGATAATAAAGTGCTGCTCCGACCTTTTCCTTTTCATGGAAAGTGATTACCTCGCCCCTATATAACCGTTCAATCTCTTTTTCCGTCATATAACGGACCAACGTTACATGCGTCTCTGCCACACTGTCCGCATTCAGTAATATCTCGGTGGCAACGGGTAAAGTCTCTTCATACCGTTTTTGTATCCGGGCATAACTTTCTTCGTCCACTTCATCCTTCTCCCAATGCTTTTCGGCTGTTGCATAGGCCTTTTCCGTCAAATAAGAATAATAGAGGCGGCTGATATAGTTTGTCGCAATAAAGTAAAAGGCAATCGTGACAAGGGCAATGATACCCACCGTCATCGCCGTATAGAAGAAGGCTATCTTATTCCCTGTTTTCATGCTTCCATCATATAACCGATACCGACAACGGTACGAATCAGCTTATGGTCGAAGTCCTTGTCTATCTTACTGCGAAGGTAATTCACATAGACATCGACTACATTTGTATTAGTATCGAAATCTTTATCCCATACATGCTTTAGCAGGGTGAGGCGATTCAAGGCCGTACCCTGATTCAGGATGAAATATTCCAGCAGGCGGTATTCCTTGACCGTGAGGTCTATCGGCGTACCGTTACGAAATGCCCGGTGACTGGTCGGGTCGAGACTTAGGTCGCCACAACGCAAGGAAGCCGTGGCTGTCTCCGCTCCAATCCGCCGCAGAAGAGCTTTGATACGTGCTTCCAGTTCCTGAAAACTGAAAGGTTTGACCAGGTAATCGTCTGCACCGGCATCGAGACCGTTAACGATATCGTCTGTCGTACCCAGCGCCGTTAACATAACCACAGGCGACTGGTATCCGTACAACTGACGGTATTGGCGGCACAATTGCAACCCGTTCATCCGGGGCATGATTATATCCAGTATCAAAAGCTGGAAGTTCTCTTTCTGCAACAACTCCCAACCCGCCATACCGTCATAAGCCACGCTTACTTCATGACCGAACTCCTGCAACCCCCTCTCTATGAAAGAGGCGATATTCACTTCATCTTCTACCAATAATATCTTAGCCATCTGATTTGCTATTTATGTCGTTCAGATTACAAATATACGATTTACAATCTACGCTGTAATAACTTTCCATCTTTATCATACAGCATCCGGCTGTAAAAGGCTTCCACCATAAGCGGGAAGACAAAGAGCGTGAAGAAAGTAGCCCCTATCAGTCCGCCGATGATGACGATAGCTAACGGGCGTTGACTTTCCGATCCGATACCGTGGCTGAGGGCGGCAGGCATCAGTCCGATAGCTGCCATCGAAGCCGTCATGAGCACGGAGCGGACACGGTCTTTCACACTTTGTTTTACAGCCAGCGGCAAAGGTGTGCGGTTTTTCAAATTACCTTTTATATCGGAAATCATGATAACCCCGTTCTGGATACAGATACCAAACAGCGCGATAAAACCGATACCTGCCGAAATCGAAAAGTTGAAGCGGGTAAGCAGAAGGGCGACAATCCCTCCCACCGCCGCATAGGGTACATTCAACAGCACTAATCCGGCATCGCGGGCATTGCCAAACAGCACGAACAAGATGACGAAGATGATGGCAATACTCACCGGAACCACCTGTGCCAGTCGTTTCGTAGCACGCTGCTGGTTTTCAAAATCACCCGTCCATTTCAAGGTATAGCCTTCCGGCAACTTCACCTGCCGGTCGACTTTTTGCTGTGCTTCGGCTACTGCCGTACCCATATCACGGCCACGGACGGAGAATTTAACGGCACAGAAACGGGCATGGTTATCGCGATAGATAATCAGCGGGCCGGTTATCGTATGGATATCGGCTAACTCTTTGATGGGTACCATCGTCCCGTCGCGGGCCGGAACCAATATCTTTCCTATCTCGTCCTCACTGCGGCGGAAGGCTGATTCGTAGCGTACCATGATATTGAACTTCCGTTCGTCTTCGTAAAGCAACGAGGCGCTCTTACCCCCTATCGCCATCTCGATAATGGACTGCACATCTTCTTTTGCCACTCCGTAACGGGCCAGGCGCGATTCGTCGAGTTCGATACGCAGTTCCGGTTGTCCGATATTACGTATGACTCCCAGGTCTTCGATGCCTTCGACGGTTTCCAGGACTTTAAAGACTTCGACGGCTTTCTTTTCCGACTCGTACAAGTCTTTACCGAACACTTTTACAGCGATCGAACCTTTCACGCCACTGGCAGCTTCTTCCACATTATCGGTGATAGGTTGGGAGAAGTTGAAGTCTACGCCCAGATAGATAGCGAGGTCGTCTTCCATCTTCTCAATCAATCCCGCCTTAGTCAATTTGCTGGTCCACTCCTTTTCAGGATAAATGTCTACATGAAACTCGATATTGTAGAAGCCTGTCGCATCCGTTCCGTCGTTGGGACGGCCCGTTTGTGAAAGCACCTGCCGCACTTCAGGATACGACGCCAGTTCGCGACGCATCCGGTTTGCCAGCTTAACGGACTCATCCAGGGAAATACTCTGCGGCAACGTGGCACGGATATAAATAGAACCTTCGTTCAGCTGCGGAAGAAACTCAGTCCCCAGCAAAGTAAAACACCATAAACCAACGGCAGCCACCAGCGAAGCGATACCAATAGTTGTCTTCTTATGTGCATGGCAACGGTCAAATATAGAAACGGATACCCGGTTTATCCACGCCAGAAACGGATTATGCCTTTCACGCACATTCCTTTTCAACAGCATCGAAGAAAGCACCGGGACTAATGTCAACGTAAATATCAAAGCCCCCAGCAAGGCAAACCCGAGCGTATATGCCAGCGGACTGAACATCTTCCCTTCCACCTTCTGAAAAGCGAATATCGGAACCAGTGCCGTAATAATAATTAGCTTGGAGAAGAACACCGCCTTCGCCCTGTCTTTCGCTGTTTGGCGAATCAGTCCCATCTTACTCATCACATTGAAGGCAGGCATTCCCACCTCACGCGCCTTCCGGTCGAGAGCCACAAACAACCCTTCCACCATCACGACCGCCCCGTCGATAATAATACCGAAGTCGATTGCCCCCATCGAAAGCAGGTTTGCACTCATTCCCATCGCCCGGAGACAGATAAAAGCGAAGAGCAGCGCCAACGGGATAATAATGGATACAATCACCGTTGTACGCCAGTCTGCCATAAAAATCAACACAATGAAAGTTACCAGCAAAATACCTTCGGCCAGGTTATGCGTCACCGTCCGCACCGCCAGGTCCACCAGGTCCTCGCGATCGTAGAATGACACAATCCGCACATCTTCCGGCAACGCATTTTCCTGTATGTCCGCTATCTTTTCTTTCAGGGCGGCAATCACTTCGCCCGGATTCTCTCCTTTCCGCATGACGACAATCCCCTGCACGACATCGTCTTCTTCCATGCGTCCCACCTGTCCCAGCCGGGGCAAGCTCGATTCGTGAACGTTTGCCAGATGTTTCACCAGGATAGGTGTGCCGTTGATGTTCTTGACTACGATATTCTCAATCTCCTTCGTATCGTTAATCAGTCCGATACCGCGTACCACATAAGCCTGCGAACTTTTGGTAATCACATCTCCCCCTACATTAATATTACTCTTTGCAATCGCGTCGAACAGTTCCAGAGACGTCACGTTATAGTTGATTAGCTGGTTCGGGTTAACACTCACTTCAAACGTTTTCACCTCGCCACCGAAGCTGACGATATCCGCCACTCCCGGCACCGCCCGCAGCTTACGCTCGATTACCCAGTCCTGAAATGTCTTCAGTTCGCGCACTGTCCGTTTATCACTCCGCAGCGTATAACGGAAAATCTCCCCTGTCGGTCCGTACTGAGGCTGTACCTCCGGCGTGGCACCTTCCGGCAGGTCGGCATCATTCAACAAGTTATATACTTGCTGGCGGGCATAGAAGTCATCCACGTCATCGTCGAACATCACATTGATGACCGAAAGGCCGAACAGCGTCGTGCTGCGGATATCTGTCTTCTTCTGCACCGGATTCATCGCTATTTCGATGGGGATAGTGATAAACTTCTCTATCTCTTCCGCACTGCGTCCCGGCCATTGGGTAATGATTGTCACCTTCGTGTTCGTCACATCAGGAAAGGCGTCGACAGGCGTATGGATAAAGCTCACCGCTCCCGCTATCACGGCTATGGCGGTACAGAAGAAGATAAAGAACTTATTCTTCAGCGAGAAAGCTATTATGTTATCTATAAATGTATGCATCGTTCCTCGTTTACTTTAAAGCGTTATAAACCAAAAGAGCATTCCGGTCGATAATCCGGTCGCCCTCTTTCAGCCCGGTTTCCAGGAAACAGTACTTATCGGTCTGTTTGAATACCGTCACTTCACGGGGCTGCAACACATTGTCGCTGTCTATCCCCACAACAAAATGACGACCGTTCTCGAATATGACGGCACGGGCCTCCACACGGGGCATCACCTTCCCATCTGCATCAGTCTGCACATAGACATTGGTGAACATGCCCGGTTTCAGCAGGTAACCTTCATTCTTCAACTTGACCCGTATGCTCATTGTCTTGCTCTCGCTATCGAGCATATTATAGACCTTGTCAACCGTTCCGGTAAACTCCCTGTCCCGGTAAGCCAGTGTCGTTATGCGGACTGCCGCTCCTTCGCCAACCCTGCTGATATCGCTCTCGTAAACATCGGCTATCACCCAAACGTTATCCAATCCCGAAATCGTGAACAACTCCTCCGTCTGGTCTGAACGTATCTGCATATTGCGGCTTACATTCTTCCCGATAACGAAACCGGAGACAGGCGATTGTATCTCGTAAGTAGAATTACCCGTAATATGGTAGATGGCATACACTTCGTCAATCCGCTTCTGTTCGGCCCGGGCATTTGCCGCTTCCTGCTCTGCCTGAAGGACATCACGTTCGGAAGCCATTCCGCTGTTGAACATATCCCGTGTAGCTTCCAGATTGCGGTCGGCAAGTATAATCTGCTGCCTCGCCTCCTTACGCTGCTTCTCGTAATCAGCCACTTCGCTGCTATGGATAATGGCAAGTATATCTCCTTTCTTTACATAGTCGCCCATCTCGACATTCACCTCTGTGATATTTCCTCCGAAGATGGGATAGACACGTGCCAGTTGTTCCGGATTGAAACCGACACGCCCATTCAACAGCAACTCATTGCTCAAGGGCATCTCATGCACAGTCTCGACCGAAACCACTTTCTGCAAACTGTCGGTCAACATCAAAGGTACCGGTGCTTCCTCCTGCCCGCCAGTTTTCCTACCGCACCCTATCAGTAACGGCAGCAACAGCGTCCATACAATACAATTCTTTTTCATTCTATTTCTCATATCCTTATATTCAATATTCATTAGTCATTAATAGCTGAACACGTCGCTACCCGTCACGGTGTTGACCTCCTCCATGGCGAGGAACACATCTTTCTCCGTCTGGTAAAGTTGCAGGCAGGTTTCTTTATACGCCTGATAATAGTCGATAAACTCCAGCAGGCTGATATTACGTTTTTGGTAGTTGCTGTTTACCCCCTCGATGATAGTCCCGAAGTCGCGTTCCAGTTCAAAGTTGGAAGAACGATACAGTTTGACCGCCTTCTCCAGTCGTGCATAGCTGGTGAAAAGCTCTGTCTCCGCCAGCCGGCGGGCAAGTTCTTCCCGATTCGTGTTTTGCAACACGGCAAGGCGAGCAGATTTGATATTCCCCTGATTGCGGTTGAAGACAGGAACCGAGATGCTCAGTCCTACGGCAAAGTAATTATCACAGAAGTTACCCGCCCTGTCATAAGACCCTTTCAGGCTTACCTCAGGAAAGGCCAGCGACTTTTGCAAGCTCACATTGGCACGTGACACCTGTATATTCGTCCGCGCCATCTTCATATCCGGTCGTCCGGCAAGCCGTTCCGCCAGTTCCGCAAAAGGAACTGCCCCGGTATCCATCTGTTTCAGTACCGACGCATCGAAGACCGGCTCAAACGCCTCGTCTGCCTCCAACCCCAGCAGCAATCGCATATCCCCTTGCAAGGCGATAAGCCGGTTCAAAGCCTCATTCCTCTCCTGTTGCAGAGAAAGCAAAAGTGCCTGTATCCTCGACTTTTCGAGCAGGGAGATATTTCCTTTCTCATTCTGCTCCTTCATTGCTTCCAGGAGTCGTTCCAGGTATCCGGTTTCCTTGTCGTAGACTGAAAGTGATTTCCGGGTATAATAAATCTCAATGAATTTGCTGTTCAACTCGCTGCGCAACGTGCGCAACACCTCTTCAAACTGGTAGACCGCCATCTCCTTGTTTAGCTTCTCCACCCGCACCCGCTTGTTGCGTTGTCCTGCAATATAGATTAGCTGTTCAATCTCTACCACGGCTTCGCCTTCCTTCCCGACGTCAAAATACTTTCCGTTCAGACGGTTGTAGACATTCTGTTCCAGCGAAATGACCGGGTTTTCAAACAGTCTGGCTTGGATAACTCCAGCCTCGGCTATGTCGATATTATAACGCTCCGCAATCAGTTCGAGATTGCAGGCAGCGAAACGCTGCCCGGCTTCCTGTAAAGTAAGTTTGACGGATTGGCCCTCTACCCTGGTGACATAGCAGAATGCCGGTAAGACAAGTAATAAAAGAATGAATCGTTTACCCATGTGCATCTCTTTTTTGAGCGCAAAGGTATAAGGCGGAGCGTTTTACGTCCCTACGTATCCGATTAGAATCCTCTTAGTTGAAATTAGAATTTGATTAGAACCGCTTCAATCATTCATTATCATGCGGTACGGAGGTTTAGGCATCATATCTTCCGTGGTAAGTGTCGGAGGAAATTTAGGATAGATAAGTTCCAGCCAGCGCAAATCTATAGGGCCAGGGACCTCTTCCACTCGTACACGGGCAATCCCCTTCTTCTTGAACCCGAGCAGCTTCGCAGCGCCGGAGGATACGTCAATAATCCGTCCCTTGCGATGTGGACCGCGGTCGGTGACGTAGACTATCACGCTTTTCATATTCTCAAGGTTGGTGACACGCAGATAAGTACCGAAAGGATAAGTGCGGTGGGCGGCAACCATCTCGTCTTTGTCATGGATACGGCCGCTCGATGATTTCCGACCGTGAAAACGTTCATGGTAATAAGAAGCAAACCCCTCCTCCTGTCCCCATACGCCCCCTGTGCTTTGCAAAGCAATCAGCAGAAGAACGATATGGAACAAGCGGAAGGGCATGTGCATTATATAACTAATTTGTATTATTGAAGCAACTCTCCGTTATACTCTCCGGTCAACGTACCGAGGAACGCCACAATCTTCGCCGTTTCGGCATCCGAGATACGTTTTCCAATCTGGAACTCATGCATCACCTGGATAGCATCCTCTATTGTGGTTATCGAACCGTCGTGCATATAAGGCGTTGTTAGCATTACATTACGCAGTGTAGGTGTCTTGAATTTATGGCGGTCAGCCTCGTTCTTGGTTACTGCCCAGCGTCCGTTGTCACCATCCGTCAAGCCAGTGCCGCGGTAATCGAAATAATTATCCTTGATACCCATATATTCATACGACTGTCCGCCCAGGTTCATACCGACGTGGCAAGTCGCGCACTTATTGTCTTTAAACAACTGGTAACCTTCCAGTTCCTCGGCTGTAAGGGCATTCTTGTCTCCTTGCAGGTATTTGTCGAAACGGCTCGGTGTAAGCAACGTCTTTTCAAACTCAGCGATAGCCTCCGTTACCGTCGACTGCGTAAATCCTTCGGGGAATACTTCAAGGAAGCGTTTGCTCAACTCCTTGTCTTCAGCCAGCTTGGCACAGATTTCGTCGAATGAAGCGCTACCCATTTCCACCGGGTTCAAAGGAGGTCCGGCAGCCTGCTCTTTCAGGTCGGCAGCGCGTCCGTCCCAGAACTGCACGAAGTTGAGTGCCGCATTATAAACAGTCGGTGCATTCACTCCGCCGAACTGGCCGTGGATACCTTCCGAGAACTGCTTGCGGTCTACTCCGGCCGTATTCAATCCGTGACAGGTGGCACACGAAACCGTGTTATCACCCGACAGGCGTGTGTCGTGATACAAATCAAATCCTAAAGCAACCTTAGCCGAATCGGTCGGGATAGCAGCCATCAACGGTTGAACCGGTTCATTGGCAAACTCTTCTGCTACGGTAGGCGATACATAATTGTTCTTACGGACATCTTTCGCCCAGGCGATAATGACCGCTTTTTCGTCGTCATTCAGGCTGGTTCCCCAGTGCACTGTGTAATATTTGGCTGGGGGCATCGAACCGCTCAGGGCAGTGTTCTCCACTTTCGCCAAATCGACTTCCGACACAGGCTGTCCGTTATCCAGTGCTGTTAACATCGCTGTAAGGTCCAGATAATGTGTACCTTCTTTCATATCAGCCTGTACAACCGGACCGATAACCGGCAACTTTCCATAAAAAGGAACATTTGCGGTAGCCGAGTGACATTCCATACATCCGTTGTTGCGGATAATCGAAGCTACCTGTTTTGCCTTGTCGCCCTCATGTTTCTTGTACTCATTGGATGAGCACGAAGGCATTGTCAAAGCCAACGTAAGCAGTCCGGCAGGAAGTACCGCCATCTTACTAAAACTAGTGTTACGCATAATTATTGGTTGTTTGAGATTTGTTTATGCAAAAGTAGTTATATTTATTAAGATATCTTCACAAGGGTGATAGGTTTTATTTATGGCAAGATAGGCTGCGTCTATATTACTTCGTCCGCAATGATTCTCCCATTGGTACAATACTGATAAATTTCGTCCCAAACGATAATTGTGCAAAACAGTTTCTTCTCCTGTCCTGTTTTTTATATAGCTTTGCAACACTATGTATAACAATTAAAGCAAAAAGAAAATGTTTAAGAACAAAGCTTTGTGGATTACAATTGCCATTATCGTGGTACTTTTATTTGCCGGTTACTCCTGGGTAAAAGGCACTTACAACACAATGGTTACACAAGATGAAGGAGTAAAAACTGCCTGGAGCCAGGTGGAGAACCAATACCAGCGCCGTATGGACCTTATTCCTAACCTGGTAAATACAGTCAAGGGATATGCAACGCATGAAAAGGAGACCCTGGAAGGTGTGGTAAGCGCCCGCGCCGAGGCGACCAAAACAACCATCGACCCATCCAACCTGAACGAAGAGTCGATGAAGAAATTCCAGGCTGCGCAAGGGGAACTGAGCAGTGCCCTCTCCCGCCTGATGGTCGTACTGGAACGTTATCCGGACCTGAAAGCCAATCAGAACTTCTCCGAATTGCAGGCACAGCTGGAAGGCACAGAAAACCGTATCTCGGTAGAACGCAAGCGTTTCAACGAAACGGCGCAGTCTTATAATACCTATATCCGCAGTTTCCCGACCAATATCCTGGCCGGTATGTTCGGTTTCCAGCCGAAAGCCTATTTCAGTGCGGAGAGCGGTGCGGAGAAAGCTCCGAAAGTTGAATTCTAATCCGATAAGTTCAGGTAAAGGATGAGAAATCTGAATAGAATACTAACGGGTAAACATCTGCCGACTCTATGGTTGGCAGTCTTACTGCTCGTATCCCTTTTCCCGTTACATCTCTCTGCGGCAAAGGATTACACAGTCGAAACGATACCTAACGTACGCCTTTCCGACCGGAGTAATCACGTAAGCAACCCCGACGGAATCATACGGCCTCAGGATGTCGACCGCATCAACCGCCTGTTGCAGATTGTAGAAGACAGCCTGGGAATAGAAGTTGCCGTCGTTGCCGTTGAAAGTATCGGCGATAACGATGCCCGCATGTTTGCCACCGACCTGTTCCAGCACTGGGGTTTGGGGAAAAAGGACAAAGACAACGGACTCCTGATACAGCTTGTTACCGAACCTACGCAACGCTCCGTCGTTTTCGAGACGGGTTACGGCATAGAAGGAGTCCTCCCGGATGCAATCTGTTATCGTCTGCAACAGAGATATATGATTCCGGACCTGAAAGCGGGTGATTATAGTGCCGGTATGCTGAAAGGCGTAGCCGCCGTAAAGCAATACCTGATGGCAAGCGATTATGAGCGTGCCGCCATGACGGGAGGAAACACAAACAGGCAGTCGGAAGGCGATAATCTTTTCCTGTGGTTATTCATGATTATGATGATTGTATTTCCTGCCGGAATCTTTATTCTTGTATCCTTCCTCAAATATCGTCCCCGTATCTGTCCCCGTTGCGGACAGAAGACGCTGGTATATGTCGGTCAGCAAGTTATACAGAGGGCTACTTACCAGTCGGAAGGACTGGCAGAAGATACGTACCGTTGCAAGAATTGCGGTTATACCGAAAAGAAAAACCGGAACATCAGCCGGCTAAGACGTAGCACAGGCCCTATCATCATTGGTGGTGGCGGACGAGGCGGAGGCTTCGGAGGTGGTTTCGGTGGCTTTGGCGGTGGTGGTGGCGGTTCCTGGGGCGGAGGACGCTCGGGAGGCGGCGGTTCCATCAGCCGTTTCTAAACGCCAGGTCCCTGACTTCTAAAGTACAGGTCCAGACAAACTAACACAAAGGTCAGGACTCACTAATACCAGGGTGTACAGGATAATCAATTATGGTGTACACCTTGGCTAACTACCCTGTACAGCCTACCGGAGTAAGGTGTACAGGGTAATTTTACGTTGTTACTACTTTTCAATTAGTTTCTATGCTTCTTTGAGATAAAAAATAAAGGGAAACGAGCTAGTTGTTAACTACTCATTTCCCTTTTATATAAGTAAATATTTCTCTCTACACAAAAGTTTCCGGATTTTATCTGCCATCTGTCATATTCACTCGTATATAACTGTCTACAAATCACTTACAGCATTGCAAATAAAAGTTCTATTTGCAATATCGTCTGTCATCTGTCATCCGGTGAAGGCTTATTCCTACAACTACTTCTGCCTTGCCATCTGTTGATAATAAAGCGCTCATGCATACAAGTGAACCCGCAAAGGCATTTGAACGAAAAAACTCTTATTCTTCACGGATATAGTATTCCGACAGGATATCCCGTACCTTTTCCGGTGTAATTCTTCCGTAGACTTTACCTCCTATCGTCACTACGGGAGCCAGTCCGCAAGCCCCGACACAACGCAGGCAGTCTAGAGAAAACAGACCGTCGGGGGTGGTCTCTCCTATCTTGATTTCCAGTTGACGCTGAAATTCGTCCAGTACTTTCTCGGCTCCCCGCACATAACAGGCGGTTCCCAGACAGACGGAAATAGGGTATTTCCCTTTCGGAGTCATGGTAAAGAACGAATAAAAGGTGACTACACCATACACACGGGATACGGGAATATGCAGTTCGGCCGCTACCATTTCCTGCACTTCGCGGGGAAGGTAACCGAAGATTTCCTGTGCTGCGTGCAGGATATTGATTAGCTCGCCGGGGTCGTTGTCATGCTCTTTGCAGATAGCATGCAGTTCGTTTACTTTCGGTTGGGGCAAATGTATCTTTTCCATGGCTTATTCGTCTTTATCGGTTTCCAAAAACATATTGACTACTTCTTTGCGGTCGAAGTAATGAGTATGCAGTAATTCATGCGCCTTTGGTCCGCAGGGTTCGCCCAGGTATTCTTTATATAACTGCTGAATATACGGATTCTCATGGCTTTTGCGGAGCGGTTTGCTTTCGTCTTCGCTGTAAAGGGCGGCGGCACGTTTACGCAAAACATCCATCCTTCCCTGATGGAAGGGTTGGCCGCCACCTCCGATGCAGCCACCGGGGCAGGCCATTATCTCGATAACATGATAAGGAGACTTTCCGCTTTTTACTTCTTCAACCAGTTTACGGGCATTACCGAGACCGTGGGCGATACCTATCTTCACAGGAACGCCGTCAAAGTTAATCGTTCCGCTACGGATACCTTCCAGTCCGCGCAATTCCTTAAACTCGATTCGTTCGAGCGGCTTCTTCGTATATAGTTCATAGGCTGTACGGCAGGCAGCTTCTATAACTCCCCCGGTAGTTCCGAAGATAACTCCGGCACCGGTCGATTCGCCGAGAGGATGGTCGAAGTCGCTGTCGGGAAGTTCGTTGAAGTTTATATTGGCATAACGAATCAGACGGGCCAGTTCACGGGTATAGATGGAAATATCTACATCCGGATTTCCTTCTACGGCAAACTCCGGACGGCTGGCTTCATATTTCTTTGCCAGGCAAGGCATGATGGAGACAACAACTATATCTTTACGGTCTACTCCCAGCTTTTCTGCAAAATAACTTTTGGCTATGGCTCCGAACATCTGTTGCGGGCTTTTAGCTGTAGACAGATTATCACGCAACTCCGGGAAGTGCTGCTCGACAAAGCTGACCCAACCGGGACAGCAACTGGTCATCATCGGTATTTTCACTTCTTCATCCCCCGAAAGATATTTGCTGAGACGCTGAAGAAGCTCCGTTCCCTCTTCCATAATGGTCAGGTCGGCCGCAAAGTCAGTATCAAAGACATAGTCAAAACCTAACTGGCGAAGAGCCGATACCATCTTTCCGGTAACCAATGTGCCCGGCTCACAGCCGAAGTCACGTCCGAGGGCGGTGCGTACAGCCGGAGCAGTCTGGGCTATCACAATCTTAGCCGGATTAGCCAATGCATCCAATACGGGCTGCTGGGTATTGCGGCCGCTCAAGGCATTTACCGGGCAGACGGAAACACATTGTCCGCAATAAGAACAGGTACTTCCGGCGATATCACGCTCAAAGGCTGTAGAGACGGCTGCGTTGAAACCGCGGTTGACGGCCGTCAATGCTCCTACTGTCTGAATATTGTTACACATCGTTTCGCAACGGCGGCACATGATACATTTATTCATGTTACGGACGATGGAAGGAGAACGGTCTATCTCAAAGGTGGATTGTTCTCCTTGATACCGTATTTCACGGATACCCAAATCGTGGGCTATTGTTTGCAGTTCGCAATATCCGTTACTGCTACAGGTAAGGCAACCGGCCGGATGGTTGGACAGAATCAGTTCCATCACTGTCTTCCGGGCATTCATTACCCGGGGAGTATGGGTCCTTACAACCATTCCTTCCGTACATTCCATCTTACAAGACGGGGCCAGGTTACGGCGGCCTTCAATTTCCACTACACAGATACGGCAGGCGCCGGGATTGTTCTCGTAATGCAAATCTTCGAGTTTCATATGACAAAGTGTCGGGATACGGATTCCCATGCTCTTTGCTGCGTCGAGGATGGTAGTACCTTTCGGGACTTCCACTTCTCTGTTATCTATTGTTAGTTTTATGTTTTCCATATCTTTTCTGTCAACTGTCAATTATTCACTGTCAACCATTTAATGTACGTAAATAGCATCGAACTTACATTTCTCTATACATGACCCGCAACGGATACAAACATCCGAGTCGATAGTATGGGGAACCTTCCGGCTGCCGGTAATGGCATG
This sequence comes from Parabacteroides caeci, assembly GCF_023656795.1. Classification (NCBI taxonomy): domain Bacteria; kingdom Pseudomonadati; phylum Bacteroidota; class Bacteroidia; order Bacteroidales; family Tannerellaceae; genus Parabacteroides; species Parabacteroides caeci. The sequence continues at coordinate 11,441 of NZ_JAMOKT010000030.1, read as the reverse complement.
TACCGGACAGATTCGGGCACACATCGTACAGCCTTTGCATTTCTCCGGATTGATAAAATACTGGGTAAGTTCGCGGCACTGGTGGGAAGGACAACGTTGTTCATCGACATGTGCCAGGTATTCGTCATAGAAGTTATCCATGGTGGAAAGGACAGGGTTCGGAGAGGTCTGTCCCAGTCCGCAGAGAGCGGTATCCTTTATAACCATGGCCAGGTTACGCAGTTTATCGAGGTCTTCGAGAGTTCCTCTGCCCGATGTAATCTTTTGCAGTATCTCATGCAGCCGTTTATTTCCAATCCGGCAAGGGGCGCATTTGCCACAGGATTCTTCCACGGTGAAATCCAGATAGAACTTAGCCATCGCTACCATACAATCGTCTTCATCCATCACAATCATACCGCCCGACCCCATCATGGAACCGGCCGCTATCAGGTTATCGTAGTCGATCGGCAAGTCCAGATGCTTTTCTGTAAGACATCCGCCGGAAGGGCCTCCGGTCTGTACGGCTTTAAATTTCTTTCCGTCTTTTATTCCCCCGCCGATACCGAATATCACCTCACGAAGCGTCGTTCCCATCGGGACTTCAATCAGACCGACATTGTTTACTTTTCCAGCCAGGGCAAAGACCTTGGTTCCTTTGCTCTTCTCCGTTCCTATACTGCTGAACCATCCGGCTCCTTTCAGCAGGATAACGGGGATATTGGCGTAGGTCTCCACATTATTTACATTGGTCGGACAACCTTTATATCCATGTTCACTGGGGAATGGCGGTTTAACTGTAGCTTCACCGCGTAACCCTTCCATACTATGTATCAGGGCTGTTTCCTCTCCGCAAACAAAAGCACCGGCACCATAACGTATCTGGATATCGAAAGAGAAGTCTGTACCAAATATGTTTTCTCCTAAAAAGCCATATTCCTTTGCTTGTTGTATCGCTATCTTTAAACGTTCTACGGCTAGCGGATATTCGGCCCGGATATAGACAAGTCCTTTACTGGCACCGGTACAGTATCCGTTGATAGCCATCGCTTCCACAATGGAATGCGGGTCGCCTTCCAGGATAGAACGGTCCATGAACGCTCCCGGGTCGCCTTCATCAGCATTGCAGACTACATATTTCTGCGGAGCCTGCACCTTGCGGGTAATCTGCCATTTGAGTCCGGTAGGGAAACCGCCGCCGCCTCGGCCCCGCAATCCGCTATCCAGAATCTCTTTAATCACTTCATCGGGCGTCATCTCGGTCAGGGCTTTTCCTAAAGCTATATAACCGTCGCGGGCAATATATTCGTCAATGTTTTCGGGATTGATGAAACCACAGTTACGCAAGGCTATACGCAATTGTTTTTTATAAAAGTTGATGTGCTTGGAGTCGAGTATCTGTTCGTTCGTTTCAGGGTTTACATAAAGCAGCTGCTCTACTTTACGTCCTTTTATCAGATGTTCGTTTACAATATCGTTCGCATCTTCGGGAGTAACCTCCACATAAAATGTATTATCCGGAATCAGTTTCACTACCGGACCTTTCTCGCAAAAGCCGAAACAGCCGGTACGGATTACCTGCACACTCTCCTGTAATCCGTTCTCCCTGACAGCCTCTTTCAGATTTTGAAGTATGAGTTCGCTTTGTGATGCACGGCAGCCTGTACCGCCGCACACCAGAATATAGTTGCTATATTGTGCCATTATGTAAGTATTTGTATTGGTTTGTTATTCAGGTCCGACCGCGTTGTAGTTGACCGGTATGATGTCATCCAGCAAAATTCCCTGTTTGATGTAACAGGTTATAATCTCGTCAACTTTGGCTTTGTTGACACGACCAAATACGATCGGTTCTTTGCCGGGAACAGTAATCTCTACTGTCGGTTCCGCATAGCAATAGCCCATACACCCGGTTTGAGTGACCAGGGCATCTACACGTTCCCGGTCAAGAGCTTCAATAAAATAACTCATAACTTCTTTGGCTCCGGCTGCGATGCCACAGGTTGCCATGGCAACCTTTATCTGAACCATCTGCTCGGGATTGTTACTTTTCTCGCGTAAATCGAGGGAAGCGCGTAAAGATTCGCGCATCTTCCGAAGGTCATCTAACGTTTTTACTTTGTTCATCATCGTACACATTTAAGGCATTATTACCACATGGGTATGACGCAAACATACGTATTTCTGTTTAAATTACGGCTGTGTTTTATCCTAAAAATAAAAAAGATTTACTTGTCTTCCACCGCTCGGGTTTGAAGGACTTTGGAGTTTGGCGGCACACTATGGGTTAGCCAAATGTTACCGCCTATCACTGAACCTTTTCCAATTGTAATACGTCCCAGAATAGATGCATTGGAGTAAATAGTTACATAATCTTCAATGATCGGATGACGGGGAACGTCGATAGGCAATCCTTCTTCATCCAGTGTAAAGTTTTTAGCTCCCAAAGTAACTCCCTGGTACAAACGAACGTGATTACCTATAATAGCTGTTTGTCCCACCACGATACCGGTACCGTGGTCTATACTGAAATATTCTCCAATCTGCGCCCCTGGATGAATGTCGATGCCGGTCTCGGAATGGGCCATCTCCGTGATAATACGGGGTAACACAGGGACACCCAGCTTTAATAATTCATGGGCAACCCGTTGATGAAGAATAGCATGTACAGCCGGATAGCAGAAGATTATTTCGCTAAGGCTCTTTGCTGCCGGGTCACCATCCAGAATAGCTTTGACATCTGTTGAAAGCAGATATTTAATATGAGGTATCTTATTTATAAAGTCTATCGCAATCCGGGATGCCCGGTCCTTTGAATCGCAGCAACGGTCTACTTCAAAGCACAAACCATTATATATCTGTTCGTGGAGCAAATCATAGATTTGTTCCAGATATACCCCTGTATAATATTGAATAGAATCAACCTGTGCCTCCTGCTCGGAACCGAAGAACCCCGGAAAGATAACTTTCCGAAGCAACAACATAACTTCCCGAAGCGAAAGAACAGAAGGCGATGGCTTCTGATGCAGCGGAATATATTTATACTCCGGCAAATCGGAAGCCGACAAACGTTCTACGTTTTTTTGTATCTGGTTTAAGATATCAGTCCTGTTCATATCGATTCTATTTTTGCGGCACATCCCATAAAGGATCGTACGTCTTCAAATAAGAAGAATAATAATTGATCAAGAAAATGTATATGGTATCATTCAACAAGAATATCCTATAATCGACAGGCGTATTAGTCAACTTTTTAGGGAAACTGGACATTTTGGACCAGTCTTTCGTTGTCAAATTAAAACGCCAAATAACACCACCATTGTCTATATAGTATAAGCAATCTTTGAACAAAACACCCGAACAAACATTTTTCATCTCAGGCGGAGTCTTTGCTAACAAAGTCCAATCACTCCAATTACCAGAGGTATTAATCCACAATCCCCGTTCATCCGGACCATCTTCCGGTTTATTACCCAGTCCGACAAATACACTATCACCAGAAGTGATAGAAACGCCAGCCTTTATAGGAACCTGGAAATTTCCACATCCGGTCCATTCCTTATTGACCATATCATACCGATATATGGTATCCCGCACAGCCAGATTGCCTTCACCAAGACTTTCTCCTCCGATTAAGATGATTGAATCTTTATAAACAAAACTTGTCGGAAAGATACATTCCATCTTCTTATCAGTTTCCAATGAAGCAAACTGAGTCCAAGTATTACTACTATAAGTATACAATTCAGTATACCATCTAGCACTTGTAATTCCGGCAACAGAGTAAACATTATCATCCTGTGTACAGACGGAAATACCATACGCATTCTCTTTATAAGAAGCCAAAGCGGCCCATTTATTTTCACTCGGACTATAACCGTAAAGATCTTTAACATACCCGGTACCAGAAGATCCTCCCAAAACATATATCTGATTATTCGCACAGAATGTAGCAAACTCAACACGTCCGGTTCCAGGGAAAGTAGCCAGGTCATTTCCGAATATTGAAGGAGTCGTAAAAGACTTGACCTCATTACTTGGAGTATCACCTGATTCATTGGTTGCATAAGCCCTGACAGAATAAGTCTTACCTCCCTTCATTCCCTCAATAGAAATATTAAATTTCTTATCTTCATCAAGATCAGCAGTGGTAAACTCTTTTTTCCCTTCATAATTTTTCGGACCAGGGGCAGAGGTAGAAGAATAATAAATAGCTAATTTAGTCACAGGAGTTTTCCCTTCACTTTGTAATTCTCCACCAATAGTAACAACTCCTGCATCCATGACATAAGTTGAAGGATCATTGAGAAATATAGTCGGGAGATCTCTCTTCGTTACAACTCTGATCGTATCATTACTGTATCGTGTTCCGAAAGCATTTGTTGCATAAGCAATAACATAGTAATTTGTTGCCGCTTTCAAGTTCTCTATCCGAGCTTCAAAGAAATTATCATTCCCTAAGGAAAGGGCTTGAACTGTACTGTCTTCCTCAATATTCGGTCTTCCTGGCGTTTTAATATCTGTCCCCCAGCAGAAACCGAACTCTTTAACAGCAGAATCTCCTTCACTAATCAGTTCTGCTCTTAAATCTACATAATCATATGCAGCTTCTCCCTTGATACTGATACTGCCTAATTTAGGGAGACCGTCTTTTGTTGTAAATTTTACTTTCCCATCAGAACTGAATGTTCCAAATTTATTCTTCACATAGGCTTCTACAAAATACTCCGTATTGGGTTCCAATCCTTTAATAGTATATACTAAAACACTGTCATCCCGAAGTTCTACACCTCTCTCCCTATTGAATGTCGTATCTTTTTCCGCATTAAACAAACGGAAACCATAGTCTTCATAATCACCTTCCCCTTTCTCCGCAATGATACCTTTTACATCTACCGAAGTAGCATCAACCGCATCATCATCAACAACCGATGTCTTGACCCTACCGGTACCGGGATTTGTATTGACTTTAATTGTATCTCCATAGCTGGTGCCAACTCCATTAATCGCATAAGGACATATCATGTAAGTTTCACCATCCGTCAGTTGACTTATCGTTAAGCTATATGTTCCTTTACCCTCTTTTTCTTCATCAGTAACTTTTCGGGTGCTGGAACTTTTTTCTTCCCAATACTGAAATCCGCGTTCAGTAACCGGAGAGCCATTTTCCTTCTTTATGGTAGCTTTAGCAAGAATCGTCGTCGCCGTCTTTGTAATGTCATCTCCACTAAACTTTTCAAACTCTGGTTTCAATGCATTTTGCAATCCGGTATTCATCTCCGGATCCTCCAAACAACCAAATAATAGTAAAGATAATATAGTTATTAAAAAGTATAATTGTTTCATAAGCCTATCAATTAAAAGAATACACCAACACCTGCATTCAAATCTACATATTTAAAATTCAAAGTATTACATCCGGCATTAACAAACACAGAACCGAATTTTACCATAAAGTCCAAGTCTACAACAACCCCTTCGTGAGAGTAATCTGTATTTTTAGCCCAGTCGTTTTTCTGTATACTAACATCATCCCAACTGGTCGTTTGATATTCACATAACAATTCCCGTTTGCCATACCCCAAACCGACAGAAGTATATAGCCAGGGAGTACATTTAACGACAAGGCCGACAGAGGCAGCTAAACTGTTCACTTTCTTTTCGTTTGTAAATCTCAAGGATGTATTATCCGGATAACTTACAAATTCATCCGTTCCCCGGCATTCATAGGTGTAGTTATCAAATGACATATTGGTTTTAAAACGAGCATACCAACCGAACCTTTCCCCGACACCTCCAACGGTTAACCCATAAGGAGCCTCTATTGAAAAAGCATAACCGACAAAGAACTTCATGGGTTCTCTTGGCTTTTTTTCTTTTTGGGGTATATAAGAAATCAGCTCCATCGGCCGGCGAAGTTCTTCCAGACGATTACTCCAACTTCTGGCACGTTCCTCATTAGCCTGCGTCCCGATGCCTTCCGTATAATAATGTATCAATTGCGATATTGCTGTTGTATCGCTCTCTATTGTCGCTTTGTCTCTCAGGCAATCAAAACATCGACTCATCAGGCTACGCATGGAAGGACGCATTTTCTTATTGTTTTTCCATATAGTTGTCAATTGATCAATGCTATACGAATCACATTGTATGACACCCTCTTCATACCACATTGTCGCCATCCTGTAATCCTGACGCCTCATTGCCTCGTCGCCTTTTCTGTTATATTCAGTTTGTTGCTGTGCCATCATATATCCCGGCAGCACTGCAACAAATAAGATAAATATCCAAAGTCTTTTCATAAATACAATTAATAATAATCCGGTAAACGTTCACTAATCATTATACCTTCTGCATTATAAATATCGAACAGATCATCCTCTCTAAGAAACGCCCTATACCCTTGTTGGGTTTGATAGGCAGCCAAATACTTACATTTGATACGTTCTCTCGCATTGGCATCTATCGCTCCAAACTTTTGTGTCTCCTTTTTCTGAACGATCATGAGTTCCCCAAAAGGCTTCACTTCATCATACAGTGCTTTTCTGCCAGCCAAAAGTATCTCTTCTTCTTTGACTTTACGTTTTTCAATCAGACTAATCAGTTCATCTGTCATTTTGATTCTGGCAGCCTTACTGAAATCAGTACCGGCATCAGCAATCTCCTCTGTTGCTTTTATAAAATCAGCCGCATCACTGGATGCATCCGATGCTGCCATTTTATTTTTGCCGGAAGCGATCAATGCTTCAAACTCTGCATTCATCTCTGCTTCAGTAGGAACTGATGGTGCTGTTACCGGCTGCTTTATATCGTTAACGACGGGTTCGACTTTCTGCTTTACAGGATCGGTCTGTTTCGGAGTCGTTTCCGGTTTAACAATCGTCTTTTCCTGTGAGTCCGGTCGAACGCTGGCATTCTCTTCCTTTGATTCAGATTCTGTTTCAGGTTCTGCTTCAACAACTCCCGAAGTATTATTTTCGTCAATAACAACAGGAACAGTCGAATCTGATACAGGATTATTATTCCCTTCCGGAACAGAATTCAAAACTTCAGCAACAGGAGGAACAGCTTTACTGCGCTGCACCAAAAGAGCCACCGCTGAACCTATACTTGCAAATATAATAATTAGTAAAGAGATTAACGTTACTTTTCTTTTTTTCTTTTTAGGTACTGCCGGTATATCGACGTTATTCAGTACAGTCTCATCCCCTTCATCCTTTCCGGATTGAGGCAAACGGGTCGTAAACAGAATCGTTGTCTCATCTTCTTCGAAATATTCGGGGGAAGAAATATCTTTCTTTATCTCCTCTTCTTCAACTTCGGGAAAATCCAATGCAGCCAGCATTTCCGACATTGACTGGAAACGGTCAGCCGGAACAATCTCCATCGCTTTGATAATAGCCGCTTCCGTTTTTGCTGAAATGGATGGATTCAAATCCCGGGGGGAAGGCAACGGACGTGCTGCACGAAGAATGGATTCTGTGGGAATCTTCCCCGTCAACAGATTATACATGGTTGCTCCCAACGAATAAATATCCGGGCAAGGGGAAAAACTTTGCGTACCTTCATTATCATATTGTTCAATAGATGCAAACCCTTTCGATAAAGTTAACATCGTGGTACTCGTTTCCTGCTGCTCGATATCATACCGTTTACTCACACCAAAGTCAATCAGACGCGCTTTCCCGCTCTGATCAATCAATATATTGCTGGGTTTGATATCCAAATGAAGAATATTCTTCTCATGAACAAACTGAAGGGCCTCTCCTATCTGACGCATATATCTGAGAACTCTCGCTTCAGGCATTATACCCTCCTTATCCATCTTATATTTCAGACTATTACCTGAAATATACTCCATAGCAATATAGGCCGTGTCATTTTCTTCAAACACTTCCAATACATTCACAATATGGGGATGATGAACATCGGACAGGATTTTAGCTTCTTTGATCAATTTCTCTTTAAACTTCTCAAAAAGAGCCCTGCCCGTTTCAGAATGGACCTTGACAGCGAAAGAGTCAGGATCTCTGTAACAGTAATCTTTAAAAAAATATTCTTTTACACATATAGGAACTTCCGTTTTGATCGTTCCTAGCGGTCCCTTAACTTCTGTATACCAAACGCCTTTGTAAGTTATACCAAAGCCGCCCTGACCAACTACATGAGTAAGTCGATACTTTCCGTTTTGAAGAGGATATCCGTTTGGCAAATTCATAACTTTCTCGCGCTATTCTTTTTAATCTGCCAAAATTACGTTATTTATATAAAAGAATAAAGGAAAGAGAGAATATTTTGTTTTATTCCGATAGATTCACCTACATTTTGAACTGGTAAAATGTAAAAAGAAAAGTTATCTCTGGTTTTTCCGCAACAGGCAGCCATAATACCGTCTTTGATGTCTTCCGGATTGTTATAAGTGGAGAAAATAGAAGAAAGATCTTCGTTTTTAAGTCTTTCCAACACACCATCGGTACACATAAAGAAATAATCGCCCGCTTGTATATCCTTTAAAAGGACTACATCGGCTTCTGTCGGATGCTCCGATCCCTGTATGGCACGAATTATTACGTTTTTTCGCGGATGGGTCAATGCTTCTTCTTTGCTTATTTTCCCCAGTTTGACAAGCGAATTAACCAGCGAATGGTCTTCTGTCTGATAAATAATTTCTCCCTGGCGGAACTGGTAAATACGGCTATCCCCAATATGTGCCAGTGTTATTCCCGAAGCTCCGACTGAAACCATCGTTAATGTGGTAGCCATACCCTTTGCTTCCGGATGATTTTTCACATAATCGTCAAAGCGTGCCTCCGTATAACCGACAGCTTTATTAACAAACTCTTCGGTAGGTTCATCCTCTAAGAAGGTGGAAAAGAATGTCTGAAAAGATTCACAAGCTAATGAGCTTGCAATCTCCCCTTTTTCTGAGCCGCCGACACCATCGCAGACCAGAAATAATTTCTGATTGGAGTTTACCCTTTCCGGTAAGGGGTAAATAGAATCCTCGTTGTTTTGTCTACCGCCTTTTTCACAAACGGCCCAAGGCTTGCCAATCGTTATATTCATAGCACGAACAGATTTTATTCATTAAAGCGGAGAACCGTATGGCCGATAATGATCTCGTCATTGTTCTTAAGCACTACGACCTCTCCATTTTCAAGGTAATTACTATTATATAACGTATGGTTTTTACTATTATTGTCAGAAAGAAAATGTTTATACCCTCCTTTCGGGTCTTTTTTAACTTCTATTCGTATATGTTCCCTGCTCATCGACTTATCAGCCGTTGCAATTCCTATTGTAGCGTTCGAAGCGTTAGATTTACGACCAATGATTGCAATACCTTCATTGAGAGGGAAAATTTGTTCCGGTGTAGCCGAATCTCCAACAACTGTAAGCTGTCCCGTACCATTCGAAACCGGATTGACAAGAATTGTATCCTGATCCGCATCAAGTCCTTGTTTTCCCAGTTGAAGCAAAGAGACAGGAATCGGTTGTTTACACTTCGGACATTTAAAGGAGGTCAGATCGAGGGGAAGTTTCCCCTCGTCTACCTTTAATCCTACGTGACAATGTGGACATTTAACTGAAATCATAGCATAAATGATAAATCTGCTCCGTCGATATCAGTTGAGAAAGTATCATGTACGTCTGCATCCGACAAGAATATTGTGTCGTCAGATAATGTAATAAAATCTGAAACATCCATATTATCGTCATCAATCATTACGATACCAGATAAATCGTTTTCCCCATCCACATCTACAACTACCGCATCACTAAATACGGAGTCGTCACTGTCTAGTGTAACAAATGTGTATTCCTCCTCTTGCATACTGGTTTGAATTAAAATTATTCTTTCTGGAAACAAAAGTAGGAAAAGTAACGGATTAAATTAACATCTAATATTCTCTTATAATCAAAGGTTTGGGTTTTATGTACAAACTGTCCGCTTTTGAGATACGAAACAACTTATTCACTGACCCACTTTGCTTTACAGGAAGAAACAGGGCATTGTTTCCTGTTCCTCAGAGATTCCCAGGGAATTTCACCTAGAAAAGTACCGCATTTAGGACATACGTAGTCTATTTTAAATCGGTTTGCAATGTCCTGAAGCTGTTGAGGAGTCTTGGATGCCTGCTTTGCACCCAGGTAAATGCCTATCGTCGGGGCACAGATAGTTATAAACAAACTTATAGCCAAGAACTCCGGACTTCCTTTGCCCAGAAATCCGATCACAACGCCTATCACACCGGGCAGCGCAAAAGGAAGAGACTGGAATAATCTGGTTTTAAACTGGTTAGCCGACTGTATCTTAACTTTTTCTTGAACATAATCGTCATACACTTTCTTCAGTGCTGCAAACTCTTCACTATAATCATTATTATATTTAAGCGCTTCAGTCAAGTTCAGTACATACCCGGTTCCAAGAATAATCTTGTCCGTTGGTGTAATACGTTTCTTGACGATCTGTGAACCATTGACGAAAGTTCCGTTTGTAGAGCCGAGATCTTCCAACAACCAACAGCCATGATCCTCACGAACCAGACAAGCATGATGTCTGCTAACATGAGGATCATTCACTATAAAATCATTATCTTCAGCTTTACCGATTTTAATCTTCATCTTTCACTTCCTTTGGTTCTTCCGGTTTACCCATTTCCTTTTCCAGCGATTCTTTTAGTACTTTTAAAGGATCTTTGGATATTATAAGTTCCCTAGGCTTGCCTTCTTCTGTCAATAATAACAGTTTTTGCTTGGGTAAATTAATTTGCAGGATATGATTTTTATTGATGATGTGACTTTTTCCTACTCTCATTAATATCTTGTTGCATCCCTCTACCTGCTTCTCCAGTATCTCTTCTATCTTACCGATATTAATCGCAAACGTAAACTGGATTCCATTGGATAATAGTAATTTAGTATAATTTCTATCAGCTTCAAAGTAGAGTATCTGCCCTATCTTTATCCGTAACAACTCATCCCTCGTCTTAATTATTAAATACCGCTCCATACGTTGATATTGTTTTTTTAATTTTCATCAAGTAACAAATATACGGCATTTTATCTTTACCCCGGCTATATTTTATAAAGAAATATAAATGGGAAGAGGAATATTTGCGGAAAATATTCCTCTTTCATTCCTGAATACTAAGCATTTTGATGAAAATAAGTTATCTGTTAAATTTCAACTGCTTTGCAGATATAGTTTTAAACAGGAAACTAATCTCACTCCAAAGTAGGATAAAGAGGATTGCCTGTTTCATCAACTTCAGTCCAGTTTTTTACATTCACACTTGAAAATGTAACGGTGTTTCCATCGATTATTGCACTAAATAAATACCTTAGTTTTGGCAGATAGAATTTCGATAAGATAAAAAAGATAGATTTGTAATATGTCAAACCATTGAAAGAAAGGAAGACAAAGAGTGAACCAGTAAAAAAATGGAATAAGATTCATG